>NZ_DVEA01000063.1:0-9249 GCF_015295965.1 Thermoleptolyngbya sp. M55_K2018_002 | reverse complement strand
TCGGGCGCAGGCGCTTCGGCTGCGGGTTCAGGCTCAGCAGCGGATTCGGGTTCCGGTGCGGGTGCTTCGGCCGCGGGTTCGGGTTCCGGTGCAGGCGCTTCGGCAGCAGGTTCGGGTTCCAGTTCGGGCGCAGGCGCTTCGGCAACAGGTTCAGGCTCAGCAGCAGAGTCCGGTTCAGGCGAGGGTGCTTCGGCGGCAGGTTCGGGTTCCGGTGCAGGCGCTTCGGCTGCGGGTTCCGGTGCAGGTTCCGGTTCCGCAGCAGGCTCAGGGGCAGGCGCTTCAGTCATCTCTGCAACGACTTCCTCTGGGACGGCTTCTTCTGCGACAACTTCCGCTGTTGCTGCTTCTAGTGCTGCGTCCTCGGCTGCGATTTCCTCTGGCAACGGCTCTTCAACAGGTTTTTTCTGGCTTGGCTTGGGCCCGCGCATCAGGGCAGGACTAACTGAGGGCGAGGGGCGATCGTCTCGATCACGCCCGCCTTTGCCCTTGCGACGCTGGCGATCGCCCGATCGGGAATCATCCGATCGCTCACGCGGCGACTCGTCTCCACCTGTACGTTCACTTTTTTTAACCGGGCGCGGCTTGTTGCCGCCGGATGGAGTGCTAGAAGTAGTCTCAGACGCTTCCTGGGTCTGACGCTCAGATTTTTTGATAGGACGTTCAACCATAACGCTCAGCTATACCCTGCCGCAACAATCATTCACTATCTGTTAATCGTAACAGTGCAGGTCAAACGCAACCGAGATTCGCACCGAGATCGGCGTTATTTTGCGATATCCCCCTGATCTGGATTGCAAGCAGGCAGGGTGCGGTCGTTGGAAATCAGTCTTGCCATAAAAAAGCCATCCAGGTCGTGCTGATGGGGCAAAATGCGAAGCCAGCCCTGCGGCTGTTGAAACTGGATAGCGGGATGATCGGTGGGCAGCAGGTCGATTTTCCACTGGGGCTGAGCGGTCAGAAAATCCTGCACAACGCGCTCGTTTTCGTCAGGATGCAGCGTGCAGGTGGCATAGACCAGCGTACCGCCCGGTTTGACCCAGGTAGCGACGTGGTGCAGCAGTTCAGCCTGTAACTGGGCAAGCTCCTGCACAGAGTCGGGGGTTTGCCGCCAGCGGGCATCGGCATGGCGGTGCAGCGTGCCCAGTCCCGAACAGGGCGCATCCAACAGCACCCGGTCTGCCTGCTTGGGGAACTGGGTGAGGGTGCGGCTGTCGCCAGGACAGAGTTGGATGCTGGTGAGTTGCAGTCGTTCGGCATTTTGTAGCACTTTTTTGAGGCGGTTGGCGCTGCGATCGCCCGCCCAAATCACGCCGCGATCGCCCATCAGTTCTGCCAGGTGCGTCGTCTTGCCGCCCGGCGCGGCGCAGGCATCGATCACCATTTCCCCAGGCTGCGGGTCGAGCAGCATCCCCACAAGCTGGGCGCTGGCATCCTGCACCGACCACCAGCCCTCTGCATAGCCCGGTAGCGCCGGAATTGCGCCCCGATGGTTTCGCAGCCGCAGCGCTTGGGGAAAGCCCGTCAACCGTTCTACGGCTACGTCCGCCGCCTGCATGGCCGCCTCCACCTGTTCTATCGAAGCCCGCAGGGGATTTACCCGCAGGTCAATACTGGGCGGCTGATTAAACCAGTTGCAGAGTTGCTCAGCATCATTTTCGCCAAATTGCGCGATCCACTGCTGCACGATCCAGTCGGGCATACTGTGTGCGATGCCGATGCGCGAAACCGGTTCGGCTGGCAGGTTCAGCGGGTCACCCGTCTCGCGCTCTGCGGCTTGTCGAATATCCCCCCGCAGCAGCCCGTTCACGAAACCCGCCAGCCCCGCAAAGCCGTTGCCCTTGGCCAGGTCTACGGTTGTATCGACTGCCGCCGAGGGGGGAATGTGGCTGAGATAGCGCAGTTGATAGAGTCCCAAATGCAAGATGAGTCGCAGATTGGGCGGCTGCTGGTCGGCGGGTTTTGTGGCCAGTTGGCTAATCAGGGCATCGAGGGTGCGCCGTCGCCGCACACAGCCGTAGACCAGTTCGGTGGCCAAGCGACGATCGCGCTCCGACAGATCGCTCCGGTGCAGCCGTTTGTCCAGCGCCGCATCAGCAAATGCGCCCCGATCTACATCCCGCAGCGCCTCCAGGGCAACCTGCCTCAAGTTTTGGTCCACATCTTGACTCATACTGACTACCGTAGCTAAAAAGCTGGTGCGAAAATCAGAGCCGCCCCAGTTTGGCGCTCAAAACCTGTTTCCCAACGCAATCCTCGATGCAGCGCTCGATACCCCGTTCACCCTCCCGACTCACACAATTCTGGTCCCTCAAAACCCAGTGGCTCTGGGCGATCGCCCTCTGCACGCTGATTGCCATCCTCTCGGGTCTGAACTTTTCGGCATACTATTCGCCCAGTCTTAACTCTGATCAGGCAATCCATGTGCTGATGGCAGAGGATCTGCAACTGCCCGCCGATTTTTACTACTGGGGACAAGATCGCCTCGGCAGCCTGGAACCTATCCTGGCGCACGGTTTGCTGACCCTGCTGCCGCTGCACCCGGTGGTGGCGATTTCAATCGTTCAGTATGCGATTTTGATCGCGGGTTTTTGGATGTTTGCCCGATTCTTCAAACAGCCACTCATCAGCATCATCCTGGCGCTGGTCTGGTTTTTGCCGCTCGACTCTTTTGTCGAATTGGTGCTGCCTGCCCATCCCTACAGGGCGCAGTTTCTGATGCTTGGCGCTGCGCTGCTGTTGGGCCGCCAGTTGCTAACCAAGTCCAGACCCAGCGAAGCATTGAATCAGCCGTTGACCCTGGCGGCGATCGCCCTCTGTGCGTTTCTAGCAATTTGGATTTCTGACTTTTCGGCGCTGATTTTTGGCACTCTGGCGATCGCGCTGATGCTTATTCGGATGGGCGATCGCCCTGCCCCCGCCAACCAGCCGCTCTGGCAGCGCATCGGGCTGTCGCGGCTCGACCTGCTGGCCCTGGGTCTAGCCTCGCTGGTCGGCATTGGCTTTATCGCCTTTGCCAAGAGTCATGCGATGCGCCGCATCGAAAACTATGGCACCCTGAGCAACCCTGACCAGATCTGGGCCGCCGCAACGCATCTGGCGATCGCCGCTTGGGAAACGCTTACCTTTCAGCACGGGCCGCTGCTGGGGGTTCATGCCGTTCTGGTGTTGGGCAGCGTGGCGACGATGGGGTACTTGTGGATGAAGGGGCGATCGCACGCTCTCCGACTCTCGCCCTGGTTCTCCTACTTCCTCGCTGCCGCAGTTCTCAGCTTTGCCGCGCTCCTCTGCCTCGCCTGGGTCTATCACAATCGCGTCAGCCTGCGATATTTTGTGCCCGTCTATCTGCTGCTGTGGCTAGCGGCGCTCAGTTTTTTGCAGGCCCTCAGCGGCCCCTGGTTTCGCCGCTTGGGGCTGCTGCTGCTGGGCACGGCGCTGGTATCCGGCCTAACGCTGCCAAACGTGCTGTCATTCAAGCGCCCGCCCTCCACCATCGCCCGCCTCCAGCCACTCCAGACGCTTGCACCCGCCGCCTTTATCGCCCAGCCTGGGGGGCCTTATCTATTCTGCGCGGTTGACCCCGCAAACCTGGACTGTACTCCCGCAAGTGTCAACTGGAAAGCTGCCTGCGATGCAGACTCCCCGCTCAGCAATTCTCAGGAGCGGCGATTAACCAGAATTTCCCGTCCCCGCTGTCCCCGCTGCACCCGGCGTGCCCTTGCTGCACCGACGATTTATGCAGTCAAGGGAAAGTGGCTGGAGGCAGTGAGTTCTGCCGACGATCCATTTCCCAGGGAAATGCAGCAGTTTGGACTGTGCTTGGTGAAAGTCGGCGAGCCGATTCAGGTGAGTAAATATTCGATGGCTCCCTATAGGCTCAAAACGCCCAAGCTCAAAACGCCTGCACCGTCTCCTTAAGGGATGAAGAAAGGGATAAAGGGGCGGGAGGGTTGCCAGGGCTTGTGCGTATGGTTTGAGAGGCTGACTGAGCCAAATCAACGGCGAACGGCGAACAGCGACAGGTTCGATACCCAGCCCAGCAGTCGGGTCGGGCGATAGTAGAGCGTCAGGTCGGGCGGGAACAGTTGCCTAAACTCCGAGAGCGTCAGCAGGTTGAGGTTGGCTTCTTTTGACCAAAAATCGTGTCCCAAAAGCCGCAAAATTCGCCGAAACCAGCGGGGCGGCAGCCAGTGAATCAGCGGCAAGATGGTGTGAAATTCCACCGGATACCAGCGGTTGGGCGTGGCGATATAGACCTGTTTTCCAACACGGCAGAGTTCCTGAACGAAGGCACGCTGCTGTGCCCGACTGCCGACGTGTTCAATGACGGCAAAGCTCACTACCAGGTCAAAGCTCTGATCCGCAAAGGGCAAATCTAGGGCGTTTGCCTGGACAAACTTTAGGCCCGGAAACTCCTGTTCGAGGAAGGATGCATCCTCTAGCCCAACGGCGGTGATGCGGTCTGGATAGGGATAGGCCTTTTCAAAAAAGTTGCAGTCTTCGCGGCGATCGAGCGTTACGCCGACATCGAGTACTGTGGTGTCAGGGGTGGGCCGGGCCAGATCGAGGAGCGATCGCACCATTCGCTTACGGGCATAGAGCGACAGCTTGCTGACTAACCCCAGCAGATTGGGTTGAACATAGCCGCTATTCTGCTCTGGGACAGATGCATGATTGAAGGAACTCATCTACTCCACCGGGATTATCTTCTAATAGACAGGCTTTAGACAGGCTGTGAGAGAGGCTTGAATGCAGCACGTCTGGGTCTAGTTCGGCGGCTGTCGCAGGGGAGGTGATGACCCTGGCCCGGCCACCTCGCGCACTCGGTAGATGGGTCGGCCTTGGGACTCATGGTAGGTTCGCATCAGCAGTTCCGCCAGCAGCCCAAAGCAAAACAACTGCACCCCAGCCAAGAAGAGAACAACCGCGAGGATCAGCAGGGGGCGATCGCCAATATCTTGCCCCCGCACAAACTTGAGAAAGCCCAGATACAGTCCCACAAGCGTGCTGGTACTCATCAACACCAGCCCCCACAGCCCAAACACATGCATCGGGCGGGTCAGAAACTTTTTCATGAAGGCAATGGTGAACAGATCCATCACCACGCGAACCGTGCGCCCCAGCCCATACTTACTCTTGCCAAACTGGCGGGCATGGTGGCGCACGGGCACTTCAGTAATTCGCGCCCCTTCGATATAGGCAAGGGCAGGCAAAAAGCGGTGCAGTTCGCCGTAGAGGTTCATGTCTTCCACCACCTCTGTCCGATAGGCTTTGAGGGAACAGCCGTAGTCATGCAGCTTTACACCCGTGACGGAGCCGATCAGCGCGTTAGCTATTTTAGACGGCAGCAACCGGGTCAGCGCTGCGTCCTGCCGATGTTTGCGCCAGCCGCTTACTAGGTCATAGCCCTCGTTGAGCTTGGCCACGAGCATGGGAATATCGGCTGGGTCGTTTTGCAAGTCGCCATCCAGCGTTACGATCACCGCACCCCGCGCATGGTTAAAGCCTGCGGCCATGGCGGCTGTCTGGCCATAATTTCGCCGCAGCAGCACGGCCCGCAAGTCGGTGCGCTGTTGTGCTAGCTGCTTCAGCAGGGCAGTGGAGCCATCTTTGGAGCCATCATCAACGCAGACGATTTCGTAGTCCATCCCGCTGGCTTGGAGCGTGGAGGCGATCGCCTCGATCAGCCGGGGCAGGCTCTCCACCTCGTTGTAAATCGGCACCACCACCGAGAGGGCTGGTGCAGCTGTGTGGCTCTCTGCCCCATTTAGCTGCTCCTCTAGTCGCCCCTCTAGTTGCCCGTCAACCGGATGACTATCCACCGGATGCCCATCGCCTGGATGCACCAATTTCGGATCTTGCGAAGAAAAAGAAGTCGTCATACCACCTCGGGCATCCTGAAGGCAACTTGGCTAAACGCCCAGACAATCTACCTAGACAATCCACCTAGATAATCCACCTAGACAAAACGCCTAGACAAAAAGTTACAGAGTACGCTTTACAAAGTACGCGACAAGGTACTCTGTGAAGATTATTCAACACGATGGTCATTTGGGAAAGATGGTGTGCCAGCGTTGCGGACACGCACCACCTTGCTCAGCAGGTCAAACCAGAAAGATGACCCCATTGAAATCGCAATTCCTGTAATCAGCCAGCCCAAAATCCGCTTGGGAATCGAAATAAACAGACTAGTATTGGGCGGAAACTGTTGCAGGCGGTTGCGCTGGTTCCAGCCGATGGGTAAAGGGATATCATCCAGCACCGTATCGACCGCATCGCGAACGTCTGCCAGTTCTTGCTGAAGGTTGGGCGCTGCTGCGCTGGGTGAAATGGGCGTTGTATCGGGCGGCAATGCGCCGGGTTCCAGCGTGCCAAAACTGGACTCGCCAAAACTGGGAGAATTTGGAATTGGCAATGGCTGTCCAGTGGTTGGGAAGGCTTCACGAAACCGGGTGGGCGCTTGGGGCGACTGGCTCAGAAGCTGGTTGGCGCTTTCGGACACCGCAGCCCGAATCGCCGAATCTCGCGACAGGCGATCGACCACAAGAAACGTGTCTGCATTGGTTGCTGCCGCCAGCAAAATGCCCAAAATAATCGCCACCCCTTTGGCATTGCGTCTGTAAACACCGGATGCTCGATCCATCGAACGGTTGAACCAGTTCTCTACTTCTTGCTCCAGTTTGCGTAGCCCGTCCTGGAGTCCGTCTGACCGCATTTGCGCCTGGTTTGCCAGGATGATCAGGTTTTGCTTGAGATGGGGAGGAAGCTGGCTGACGCGCGATCGCACCTGAATCACCGCATCCTCTAGCTCGGCAGGCAAATTGCTGCGATTGTTCAGGACAAGCGCCATCACCTCGCCAATGGTCGGCTCCAGCTTTTTCATTTGCACGGCCTGTTTCAGGTAGGGCAGCCGCCCCAGAATGATGTCTTGACAATGG
Source organism: Thermoleptolyngbya sp. M55_K2018_002 (assembly GCF_015295965.1). Taxonomy (NCBI): domain Bacteria; kingdom Bacillati; phylum Cyanobacteriota; class Cyanophyceae; order Oculatellales; family Oculatellaceae; genus Thermoleptolyngbya; species Thermoleptolyngbya sp. M55_K2018_002. The sequence continues at coordinate 2,314 of NZ_DVEA01000063.1, read as the reverse complement.
TGGTTGTTCTTCAGGTACGCCTCGGTGCTGTCGATAAACAAGCGAATCTGCTCCGTCGCCAGATCCATGCTTCGAGACAGCGAAATCCGGTTGCTGCGAAAGTCGTCGCGAATGTTTCGGAGTCGCTGCCGCAGCCCTTCAAATTCCGCTTCTAGAAGCGAGTCGTCGCCGACGCTGTTGCGGAGCGATTTGAGGATATCTTCTACCAGCGCCAGCTTTTCTTCGCCCAATCGGCACATGGTGTAGTCGCTAATTTTTTGAGTCAGGCTTTCCACATCAAGCTGCTGGAGCAGCGCATCGGCGAAGGTTTTGGAGGGAATATAGGAGGGGCCGCTGAACTGGTTGCCAAACACATTGCGAGCGCCCGTAACGCTGCGATAAAGCGCCCCAATATTGCGAGATACCCGGCGAAACAATCGGGGCAGGGTTCCTTTTGCTTCCTGGTTGAGCGATCGCATCAACGGGCTGCTGTACAAATTGTCGATAAAGGTTTGATAGGTGCTGACTTCTTCCGCATTACCCGTGAGCAAAATCTCGATGGACTTTTTGAGATGGTCGGCCCGCCATTGCAGCAGCGTTGCGAGGAGTTCCTGAAGTTCTGACGCCAGCAAGCTGAGGATAAGAAATAGGAAAATAACCCCAAGCGTAATATCAAAAATGATCGGCAGACTCATCGCGCAACCCCTCACCCTGCCCCAATGGGCGATCGCTCTAAACTAAAAACCAAGCGTCTATCAAAAAGCCTCAACCAAAAGCGGGCCCCCAAAACCGGAAGCCCGCCTATTAGTTTAATCGTAGTTTTTCGGCATGATACATCAAACTTGTCGCTGCCGCTGATGATGCAGACTGTGATGCAGATCGTGACGCAGATTGCGAAGCCGAATTGCGACAAGCCCAACGTAACGCAATACCAGTTGGGCTACACCGACTGAAGCACACGGTTGGTTCGCAGACTCAACGCTACAGGTGCAGCAAGCTGAACTTGCTGTCGCGCCTGAATCACATCTGCGAGGTTTGGCATTTCTTGCCAGCAGTGCGTACAAAACCAGTAGACACGATTGTGTCGCGCATGGCGCAACAAAGGCTCGGAGCAGCAAGGGCAAAGGTTCATGGCTTTATAAGGAGCGCTTAATTATGAAGTGAGAAATACAGACAACGAGGAATGCAGGATTCAGATCTGCCTGAAGAAGCTATCCGAGTAAGTTTCTTTGGCTCTCGCCGAGCATTACTTCAATCGGTTAGGTCGATAAAGAAATGCGTCTAATGCGTCTAGTATGTGTTTAACAGCATGTTTCTAAAACCTTCTCTTTAAGTCTAGCGTTCAACAAAAATCTGAAAAGTTTCTAGAGGAACACAATCGAATTTTCAGAGGTCGTCCCTGAGGAAGATTCTAAAGAACACGAATTACTGCCCTCTCTAGCCGAACCCCAGCAGCCCAAGACTCACAAGCTTAGTCTTGCATTCTTAATTTCGCAGTCTTAGTCAGAAAAATTTGACTTCCTAGACTTGAACTATTCCAGAATCAGACTATTTCCAATGAAGATGAAAAAGGATAAGAAAGGACGAAGGATAGAAGTTTTTCCAGAATGACTCGACTTAGCTGGCCGATAGAAGGCTAGTTGATAGACGGCTGATTGACAGATAAAAATACGGTTTAGTTCAATCGAGATCAATCTCACAATTAACCAAAGGGTCAACCAAAGAATCAACCAAAGAGTCAACCAAAGAATCAATCACGCAAGATAATGCTTAGTCTTGTCCTCCACTTATCATTGTTGAACATAATTAATGGACGTGCAAGACTTCTAAAGAAAATGTTACAAGCTTCGTCGTGAGAGTTTACGCTTTGAACATCAATTAATTTGCTTCTTGATTTGCTTCTGTCAAGGCGAGATTTAAATATTTTGTATAGAGTTTGGAGTGTCTGCTCTCTAGGCTGTGACTAAAATCTGGCATTTGCAAGTCATGGGCAAAAAATGAATTGCTCAGGCGATAAAATTTGTATCATTTAAGACGCAAAATTGGTATCGATTTGTACGAATTAATAGTCAGGCGACTTCCGCAATTTGTTAGAAATTGCATCCAGAATTTGCGGATACCGATGCTGCTCTGGCCGTGTCCGCAGGATGGCGTAACGCTTTATTTCAGAAACGCTGTTTCTCCTGTCATATCCTGAGTGTTGTGCTACGCGAAAATAATGATTGTGCTAAGCGCAAATGCAGAATTTCCGCAAAAGTAGAACGTATCCCTTTGAACCCATCGGGCTGGTTACCTGACAAATCTTTTCCCCTCATCCCTAAATCCCTTCTCCCAC
>NZ_DVEA01000250.1:0-9313 GCF_015295965.1 Thermoleptolyngbya sp. M55_K2018_002 | reverse complement strand
GGGACGACCAGGTGTATTGAATTGTCAGCATTTGGGGTTTCCTCCAGGAAACGAGGTAGGGAAACCCCGAAAAGATGGCCGCCCAAACGACGCAAAGCAGGTTTCAAGGCGGCCATACAATAGGCAAAGCCCTGAGACAGCTCACTCTGTCCTGGGGTCAGGCGTTGGTAGGTGCTGCTAACATCTACCAATGCCGTAATCGACGAACCGGCCAAATTTTCGGGGAGTGAAGATAAGCTGCGCCTTGGAAAAATCACAGCTTGATGGACGATTGTAGTAGAGAGGATCGCTCAGCGCAAGCAAAATTTTGCTACGGAATGTGAAGCGGGTTGGCGGCGATCGCCATGCGGTGCGCTGTTTGTTTATCGAGAGTTGGCCAATCCCGATATGGACAGTGCTTAAGGTCGTATAAGGTCGTATCAGGTCGGGGGCTAGCGGATAGAGGCGCGGCGTTCGGCGGTTTTGCGATCGCGCTCGATCCAGACTTGGGGCGATCGGCAGTCCACCGCTTCGAGGCGGCGAATCGCCCACTGGTTGTATTCTGCATTCAGATCGCAGCCGAGCCAGCGGCGGTCAAGCTGCTCTGCGGCCACCAGCGTTGTGCCCGATCCCGAAAACGGGTCGAGGACGATATCGCCCGGACTCGATGCCGCCAGCACCAGCTTCCGCAACAGTTCCTCTGGCTTTTGGGTGGGGTGGGGGGTGGTTTCGCCCATGCCATTGCAGGTGGTGGGCAGTTCGATCACGTCTTTGGGCTTTGCGCCGCTGGGGTGGGGCAACCAAGCGCGGGATTTGCCCGTCTGATCGACCTTGCGGCCGTAGGCGCTGCTGTCGGCCTGGGGATGGGTAGGGTATTTGAGCGTGTGTGCGCCGTAGGGAATGCGAACGTCGTCTAGGTTGAGCCGAAAGCGGCTGCTCTTGCGAAAGTGAATGATGCTTTCGTGCGATCGCCCCCAGTCTCGTCCCAGGTTTGCTTTGTTTTTGTAATGCCACACCAGCCAACGACAGCCCGCAAAATGGCGCGAGGCGGGGTGTTTCAAATCTGCCAAAATTTCCGAAAAGCCGCAGATGTAAAGCGATCCGGTGGGCTTTAGCACCCGCGCCGCCTGCGCGATCCACTCCAGCGACCAGGCGATGTAGTCTTCCTGGCTGGCAAAGTTATCCCAATCCGCCTTTTTGACGTTGTAGGGCGGGTCGGCAAACACCAAATCTACGCTTTCCGCCGCCAGCGAGGTCAGCCAGGTCGCCGAGTCGCCCTGATAGATCTGTCCGTGGGCGTGGGTGTATTGCAACGAAAAGGGCTGAGGCGGAGACGAAATGGCGGTTGGCGCAGGGGAGTGGGGATGTGGCATTGCGAACCGGGTTCCCTTTAATCCATACTGAGATTAATCCGTAAGTTCAATTGATTCAATCAACTGATTCAATGGACTTTATCTGGCGATCGCCCGCTGTAAGGTTCTGAGCCAAAGCTGGGCACTCTAAGCCTAGTAGAAGCTTTCAATATATCTGAAGCTTGAAGATGTAGAAGCTTGAAGAGAGATGCTTGATAGCGCGATCGCCAGAATCAGGGGGCACTCTAACCAATAGGACACGATACATATCCCTTACGCCCTGTATTTAGCCCTGCCATGTCAGCCCACGTTTCAGCCCAGTCTATCGTCATTCAGCCGACGCTTGCCCAAGCTAGCGCACAGCCGTCTCAGCCCGGACAGTTCTGGATGTATACGTCCGGTGGGCTACTGCTGCTCTTGCTGGGGCTAGGGGCTTACAGCAAGTTTGCTTACGACAAGATCAGCAAAGAAAAGCGCTTTGAGGAATACAAAAATCGGGAGCTTCAGAAAAAGCTGAAGCTGGCGCTCAACACCATCAGCAAGATGGAGAAAAACCCCGACCTAGTGCATTCCCGGGAGTTCAACCTGGACTATCTGCGGCTGCGAATGGAAGAAGAACAATTCCATTTCGCCATCGTCAACCAGATCAAGATCAAGATCAAGGAAAAAATTACCGTTGCCCTGCGCCCGCCCCAAGCAGAGCAAGGAACGTTGGGCATTGCTAGCACCCCGCGCCAGGTGGATGAAATCTTCGATGTTCAATACGATCTGACGGACATTCCCGGCGGCAAAAAGGGCGTGCTGTTCCGCATCCAGATCAAGCTGGCGAAGCTGCCCACCCAGCCCACCTCGGTCACGATTAACCAGATTATCGAATGTCTGCAAACTTACATGAGCCAGCAGGCCGATGACAACTGGCAGCCGACGATTCAAGGGCGCATTGCCTCGATTCACTGGGATCAAAAAGCAAAACCCACGCCGCTGCTGGTGCTGGAGCAATCCAATGAAGGCGTGAATGTCACTTTCCGCACCACGCGCATGACCGAGCGAGCGTAGGTCACGCTAACTCCATCTAATTCACATCTAATTCATCTTCTGGGGTTGGGTTTGCGCCGGGGGGAATAGCCAGCGGCAGCGTCATCCAGAAGGTCGCGCCGCTGCCGGGGGTGCTGGTCACGCCGATCTGTCCGCCGTGGGCGGTGATGATTTGCCGCGCCAGGTATAGCCCCAGCCCGACACCCGTAGAATGACGCGAGTTTGGCCCCCGGCTGTAGCGAGTAAAGAGGCGATCGCACGTTTCGGGAGCCATGCCCACGCCGTCGTCCTGAATCGTAAAGCGAACCAGGTCGCCCTCGACCGTGGCGTTGATGGTGATACAAATTCCGGGGGGATTATGGTTCAGCGCGTTGGTAATCAGGTTTTCAAATACGCGCCGAATCTGCATCGAGTCGGCGTTGACCAGCGGCAAGTCCGGTGGCACGTCGTTTCGCAGGGTGGCGTGGTTTTTGGCCACCAGCGGCTCCAAATCCTCCACGATGACCTGAATGAGCAGGCTCAGTTGCACCAGTTCATAATTCAGCGACACGCCCCGCGTTTCGGCCGAGTGTGCCTCCAGCAGCGACTTAATCAACTGAAGCTGATAGTCGTTGCTTTGCAGCATTCGCTCCAGCATGGCGCGGCTGAGGGGAATCGTGTCTCCTGGCTGGTTTAGCAGGTTGTTGATCACTAGCGAAATGCCCATCACTGGCGTTCGCAGGTCATGAGAAAAGGCGTTCAAAAACTCATCCTTGAGCGCGTTTAGCTCCAGCAGTTCTTCGTTTTTCTGCTGCAACTCCAGCGTCCGCTCGCGCACCTTTTGCTCCAAGCCGGTGTTGAGTTCGCGCACCTGCTCGTAGAGCCTGGACTGCTGAACGGCAATACTGACCTGGGTGCCCAGTTGCGATAAAAATTCGATTTCTTCGGTGCGCCACTGGCGCGGGCCGTCGCACTGATCCACCACCAGCAGCCCAAACAGATCGTTCTCAAGCGTAATCGGCACGGCCAGCCACGCCCGCACCTGAAACTCGGTCAGCGCCCTAGTTGCGCGGGGATGATGACTGGCGGCCACATCGTTCACCACTTCGACCTCGTGCTTGGTAAAGCCCTGCCGCGTTTCCTCCAGATACTCCATGTCTTCGATGATTAGCCCCTTCATGGAGCGCCAGCAGGAATCGACCGATTCTGCAACGATCTGCCCGCGCCGATCGTCCAAATCCAGCCCGATGGTGACGCGATCGGCCTTTAGCACGCGCCGCACTTCTTCTACGGTGGTGTTCAAGATTTGCTCCAGGTCGAGCGACTGGCGAATGCGGAGGGCGATTTCTCCCAGCAGGCGATCGCGCTCGGTGGTGGCCAGCAGTTGCGCCTGGGCCTGCTTCAGTTCAGTAATGTCTACGATGGTGTCGATCAGGCATTGTTCGCCGTTGATTTCAATAATTTCAGCGGAAAACAGCCCTTCCCGGACTTCGCCGCTGCGGGTGCAGAAGTAGTGCTCGATGTTATGCACCGAGCCATCGCGCTGGAGCATCGCCACGACTTTGTTGCGATCGCCTGGTCGAGCCCACAGTTTCAGGTCATGCACCTGTCGCCCGATCACTTCATCGCGGCGATAGCCCATCACCTCCAAAAAGCCGTCGTTGCAGTCGATCATGTGCCCACCCAGCAGCGTGGCGATGCTCATGGGGTTGGGGCTAGAGCGCCAGGCCTTGGAGAATTTTTCTTCCGACAGGCGGAGGGCGGCTTCGGCTTGTTTGCGTTCGCTGATGTCGCGCACGATCACCAGCGCTTCGTCTTCGCCACTGACCACGACCCGCGCTTCATAGTCGCGTAGATAGGGGTCGCAGTCTTTTTGGGCGGCTGCATATTTCGACGGATGCTTGAGCCGCAGTTGGTATTCAAAGACCTGGATTTCGCCCGTGGCGATCGCCCGCCGCACAAACTCCATCCGCTGTTCTGCCACATCATGGGGCAGAACGTCGTAAATGGACCGGCCCACCAGATCTTTGGCAGGCACTAGCAGGTCGCTATCACGCTCTGCCTTGCTGTCCAGGTAAATGCCGTCTAGGTTAATCCGAAACATTAGATCAGGAATGGCATTCAGCATTGCCTGATAGCGCAGCTCGGCCTGCTTGCGGGCGGTGATGTTGCGGATACTGGCAACTCGCACTCGCTGACCCTGATACTCAATGCCCTTAGCAAACACCACGCCAAAGAAGCGGCTGCCATCTTTGCGGATGCCCGTGGCTTCGTAGCTGTAGGAATCTTCGGGACGGGCGAGCGATCGCCACTTTTCGCGCACCATCTCCCGCGACTCTGGCGCGATCAGATCAATCACGGGCATCCCAATCAGTTCTTCTGCTGAGTACCCCAGCAGCTCCACCGCCGCCGGGTTCACGTCCAAAATCTGCTGAAAGTTGTGAATGATCACCGCCTCAAATGTCGCTTCAAAAAAGCAGCGGAGCCGCTCTTCACTCGCCTGCAAGTCTGACTCTACCCGCTGGCGATCGGTCACATCTTGCACCACCGACAGCACCTCGTCTTTTCCACTTACCACTAGCCGCGCCTCATAGTCTCGTAATGCTCCATCCACCCAAAGCTGGTAAGCGCAGGTCTGGAGTTGCCCAGTTTCCAGCGTCCGCTGAATCGCCGCCAGACAAACCTCCGCCACATCCGGTGGCAGAATTTCGGTGACGTGCTTACCAATCATTGCCTCGCGGGGCAGCGTTACCACCTGTTTGCCCTCAAAATCCAGGTAGTATCCCTGGCGATCGAGCCGAAACATGAGATCGGGAATGGCATCCAGCATGGCGCGATAGCGCTGTTCCGCAGAATGAGCGTCTACAGATGACTGTGCAGCAAATGACTGTGCAGCGTCATCTGCCAAGTTGAGCAGCACCTTTAACCGATCAAAGGCAGCCTCGTCTTGGCAGCAGTCTCGCAGTGCCCGAAGATAGTCAAGCCCAGAAACCATAGCGCAGAGAGGGGTTTGTTTGCCAAACCTCCGGTAATTATTCGACCACGTTTCGATAATTCTGAATAACCTTCTAATCTACAAGCTCTGGCTGCGTCACTCCAGAATTCAAAGCGAAGACTTCAGATTTTACAGCGTTTTGCGAGGTTCTGAAGCTTTGCGCTGCGCTTGCAGTTCTGATGAATCGCGAACCGTTCTTGCCGTTTCTGGGGCGATCGCCCGGTGGCCGACAGCCCTCAGCCGCCCCGAACCGCCCGCTTCCACAGCCTTTGCACACAGCAACCCTGATTGACCCTCAATCCTAACCCTCAATCCTGATCCTTACTGATCCTTAAATATCGATCCTTAAATCAAACTTGACCTCGATCTCACACCCGTTTAGCCCAAAATTGACGAAGTTCTCCTACTTTGCCATGAGTTTTGGCTCAACACAGTTTGCCTGACTACGCAATGCCCAATTTCATCTGCGATAGACTGACGCTTGAGTTTGCATCTAGCCGCTTCCGGGTTTGCTGCGACCTTCGCACAGGGCTGCCGCTCGCAGGTGCAGGCCGCTGCACCCCGTCGTGTTTTCGGAAAGCCCTACCCAGTAGGCTCTATCTAGTCAGCCCTATCTGGTCAGCCCTATCTGGTCAGCCTTACCCAGTACGCCCTACCCAGTATGCTCTATGTCCAATGCAGTGCTAGCTGATGCCATGCCGACGCTGTTGGCGCTCGACTTTGACGGGGTGCTGTGCGACGGCATGATCGAGTATTTTCAAACGGCGTGGCGGGGCTATTGCCGCATCTGGTCGCCAGAGGATAAAACGCCGCCTGCGGGACTGGCAGAATCGTTTTATCGCACGCGGCCTGTGGTGGAAACGGGCTGGGAAATGCCGCTGATCGTGCGATCGCTCTTGCAGGGCATCTCCGAAGCCGAGATCCTGGCAGACTGGGGCACGCTGGCCAAGCAGCAGATCGAGCGCGAAGGGCTGAACCCGGCCGACCTCAGCGCCGCCGTAGACGGCAGCCGCGACGAGTGGATCGCCGCCGACCTCGACACCTGGCTGGCGCAGCATCGCTTTTATCCGGGCGTGGTGGAACGGGTGGCGCAGGCGCTCCAGAGCGGGCTGGATGTCTACATTATCAGTACTAAGGAATCGCGCTTTATTCGGCAGCTTTTGGCGCAGCGGGGCGTGGACTTTCCGGGCGATCGCCTGATCGGCAAAGAGATCCGCCAGCCCAAAGCCCAAACCCTGCGCGACCTGATCCAACAGCACACGCAAGACGGCACGCCGCCCGCCGTCTGGTTTGTGGAAGATCGCCTGAAGACGCTGCAAACGATTCAGCCCCAGCCCGACCTGGCGACCGTCAGGCTATTTCTGGCGGATTGGGGCTACAACACCGCCGCCGAGCGCGACACCGCCCAGCAAGACCCGCAGATTCACCTGATTTCCCTGGCGCAGTTTGCCGGAGCGTTTCCTGGCTGGCTGCCTGCATAGCGCCCGCCAAATTCAGCAATTCCTAAATTCAGGATGAGGGGCGATCGCCCACTCAAAATTTGACCCACTCGTCAGATCAAAGCTATGATGTATACACATCGTAGATACATCTCTGGCCCTGAACCTATGCTTTCAACAATTGCCCGCTGGGGAAATAGCCTAGCCATTCGGATTCCTCAGCATTTGCTCAAAGAAATGCAGGTCTCTGAAGGAGCTGAAGTTGACCTGGCGGTGGTCGATGGCAATCTTGTGATTAAGCCCAACATTCGCAAGCGGTATTCTCTGGAAGAGCTAGTCGCCGCCATCACACCAGAGAATCTGCATACTGAAGTTGAGACCGGTGCAGCCTTGGGGAACGAGGCGTGGTAATCTCTCCAAGTTCCTATATTCCCGACCGAGGGGATATTGTCTACCTGGATTTTGATCCAACAAAAGGACATGAGCAGCGGGGACATCGCCCTGCTTTGGTGTTGTCTCCCCGCCTCTACAACGCAAAGAGTTCTCTAGCCCTGTTTGTGCCTATTACCCGCCAGCAAAAGGGATATCCTTTTGAGGTTGCTTTGCCTGCTGAAATGCAGACTGAAGGCGTGATTTTGGCAGATCAGATTAAGAGCTTGGACTGGAATGCTCGACGGGTTCAGTTTGTGGAATCTGCTCCGGAGAGTGTTGTCGAGGACGTGCAGGCAAAAATTGAGTCGCTGATTTTGTAGCGATCGCTCTACAGCAGTGCCTCGGCGTGGTGGCGAATGTGGTCGCCGACGAAAGTAGCGATGAAGAAATAGCCGTGGTCATAGCCCGCCTGTCGCCGCAGGATTAGCGGCTGCCCCGCCTGCTGACAGGCCGCCTCGAACACGTCGGGCAAAAGCTGGCCTTTTTCCAAAAAGGGATCGGCCATGCCCTGGTCAATCAGAATGGTGCGGGACGGATTGGCGTGGATTTTCACCAGTTCCGTCGCGTCGTAGGCGTTCCAGGTTGTTGCGTCGCTGCCCAGATAGCCCGCAAACGCTTTTTGCCCCCAGGCGCACTGCGTCGGCGCAGCGATCGGCGCAAAGGCAGAGATTGAGCGGTATTGCTCAGGGTTTCGCAGCCCGCAGACGAGTGCGCCGTGGCCGCCCATCGAGTGGCCGAAGATGCCAGCGCGATCGCCCCTCACCGAAAAATTCGCCGCAATCAGCGCGGGCAGTTCCGCCGTCACGTAGTCATACATGCGGTAGTGTTCGCTCCACGGCGCTTCGGTCGCGTTCACATAAAAGCCCGCGCCCTTGCCAAAATCCCACGCATTGGGATCATCCGGCACGGTTTCGCCGCGTGGACTCGTGTCGGGAACCACCAGCATCAGCCCCTGTTCGGCGGCATAGCGCTGTGCCCCCGCTTTGACGGTGAAGTTCTCCTCGGTGCAGGTCAGCCCCGACAAAAAGTACAGCACGGGAACGGGATGATCCGCTGCCTGAGGCGGCACAAAGACCGCAAATCGCATCTCGCAACTGCACGCCTCGGAGATGTGGGCATACATGCCGACGCGACCGCCGAAGCAGAGGCTTTGGCTGATTGGGGTGAGGGGAGTGGGCATAGGGGAGGGAGGGGGAGAGGGGGCGAAGGAGTTGTTAAACAGTCTAAGTCATCGATCGAGACGTAGCCGTGAAATCATTTGCGAGAAGAATAAACAACATCTCAAATCAAATTCCGATGTTGCATCGAGCCATAAACTTTTTAGCTAGACTTCCAATATCAAAGCATTTAGAGGTGAACCAATGAGCATTGACATGGGCAAGTCAACCAACAAAGGCACTGCCATGATGAAGTTTGCTCACCAATTCCAACCGGACGTAATTTTGAAGGATGAGTATATCGGTAGCACAATCTCTACAAAACAATTCTTTGAATATCGGAGTAGAGCCAGCTAACGATGCTCAAAAATTTCAACAAGTTGCGTATTGGTACACCATTTTAAGAGAGAAATATGGTGATGAAATCATCACAAATGCGATCGCATCAGGCTGTAAACAACTTCTTTTACTTGGGGCAGGTTACGATACCAGATTTTTTCGTATTTCCTCAATCCAAAAGGGTGCCGTTGCTACGTTTGAAGTTGACCTTCCCAAGACGATTGAAGATAAGCAGGAGTGCTTGATTGAGAAGTTAGGGCGCATTCCTCCAGGACTAATACTTATTCCTCTAGATTTTAATCATGACAACCTCAGTAGCCTTTTTCGCTATGGCTTCGATCAAACTCTTGCAACGGCTTATATTTGGCAGGGAGTTAGTTACTATCTGCCCAAAGAGAGCGTTTCCCAGGTTTTAGACTTCATCAAACTGCAAATGACTCCTGATTCAGTGCTGGTCTTTGATTGTTGCTCGCCTCTGATGACCTTCAAAAATGACCAAGTTCCAGGTGTGGGAGCCAGTATTGATAAGCTTGCTGAAATTGGAGAACCGTATCTATTTGGTATGTATGGTGATGAGATGAAAGCATGGCTGGAAGAGAAGGGATT
>NZ_DVEA01000391.1:0-1755 GCF_015295965.1 Thermoleptolyngbya sp. M55_K2018_002 | reverse complement strand
GTTCGTCGGCCTGAGCAGATTTTTCTGCTGGAAGAGGCGATCGCCACGCTGCTGTCTGGCTTGCCCAGCCCCGATGCGCGTCCGCTCCGGCTCTCGCCGGCCCCGGCCCAGCCCGCCGACCTCTACAGCGGCAACTGGCAGGGCGGAACCCTGGTGCTGAGCGCAGGCGCAACGCTGACGGAGTTAGCACTGGTAAACTTACCCAGCCAGTTGCAGCACCTCAGCCCCTGCGACTTCGTAACTCGCACGCTGCCCTACGCGGGCACAGCCCTCGACCAAGACATTCTGACTCAACTGGTGTATCCTGCCTGGGTGCGCCAAACCCACGGCCCGCAGCGCCCTATGGTCGAAACTCCCAAGGTCGAAACTCCCAAGGTCGAAATTTCCAAGAATGAGGGCGATCGCCCAACATCGTCCAACGTCTTGTCCCACAAACCGGGCGGAGCAGACTGGCACGAACCTCCTGTTTCTCCCGAAGCGGCAGCCGACCCCTGGCTCGCCGTGGGATGGGACGACTTGACTCTGCCCGCCGTGGGCGATCCCGACCCGGCCCACCGCCACCGAATGCTGCAACGCCTGCGGAGTTCCGATTTGGGACTCTGGCTGTTGCATACCGCCGAGCGGGTCAAGATTGCGCTCCAGCAGCAGGAACAAGTGACGCTCACTCTGGGCAACCAGACCCTCAGCCTGACGCGCCACGACCTCAGCAGTCGGGTGTTGCTGCCCTACGTGGAGCGGCTCAATCGGGAGCTAAATACGCTGCTAAGGCAAACCGGCCTGTCGCGGCTGGAAATTCGCCAGGTGGTCTGCTCTGGGGGCAGCGCCTCGCTGGTGGCGATCGCCCGCTGGCTGCACCAAAAGCTGCCCAACGCCACCATTCTTCAAGACACCTACCTGTCGGCAAGCCACGCCTCTACTGCCTGTAGCCGCGTCGCCTACGGTCTGGCTGTATTGCCGCTGCATCCGCAGGTGCTGAATCGGCCGCGCCACCAAACCAGCGACTATTACCTGCTGATGGAGTTGCTGCGAACCTTTCCTGAACACCCCGTCACCCTGGACAGCGTACTGCACACGCTAGAACGGCGCGGCATCGACACCACGGCCTGTCGTCAGCACATTCTCGCGCTGCTGGAGGGGCATCTGCCACCCGGACTGGTGCCGATGCTGGACACAGCGCTGCTCATCCCCACCGCCGCCAGCCAGTCAACCGCAGCCCATCTGCTGGAAGCACCCCTGTTTTTCAAGCAAGACAACCAGACCTATCGCCCCAATCTCCAGCAGTGGCATCGCCTCCGCGCCCACCTCGACATGCTGCTGGCTACCACCTACCAGAAGCTGACCGAGCCGCTGCAAGGGGCGCTGGTTGAACCCAGAAAGCAGAGCGGCAGAGATCAGAGATCAGGGCTAGACTTCAGTCGCTAGCCCCAAGACTCAGCCCCAAGACTCTATTTCTGACTCTATTTCTTAGGGCGATCGCCCCCCCGCGACAGATTTCGCGCCGGAGCTTCGGGCTGGAGCTGGCCCCGGCCGTTGCGAACGATACGCAGCATGTCGGAAAACTGCTGCTCTAGGTCTTGCAAGATGCGATCGGCGTAGTCATCTGCACCGGCCTGGATTTCCTCACATTCGGCGATCGCCCGCCGCCGCATCTCTTCGATTTCCTGCTGGGTCTGCCGCCGCATCCGCTCGATTTCCACCATCGCCTGCTCGTGCGCCACTTCACATTCCTGCTGCACGCGCTGGCGAATCTGCTTC
>NZ_DVEA01000030.1:0-9397 GCF_015295965.1 Thermoleptolyngbya sp. M55_K2018_002 | reverse complement strand
CCCCAGCCCCTTCTCCCAAAAAGGGAGAAGGGGAGCCGGATTGGAAGTCCCTCTCCTGCCCTGGGAGAGGGATATAGGGTGAGGGTTACAAAAGTGGGATACACCCCCTTGATCCCATCATCTCTACGCCAATTCATCTCTACGCCAACACGTCTTGCACCAGCACGTAGGGCTGCAAAATCAGCGCGTTGAATCGCTTGTTGCGACTGCTGTTCCAAACTTTGATTTGCTCAGGGCTGGGCTTTTGGATCAGTCCTTCGTCAATCCATCGTTGCACCGTTGTGGTGTGATCCGAGGCGATCGCCACGCCCACATCCAGCAGATCCAGACCTGTGGCCACCAGCACTAGCGCATTCCGCTCCGCATGGGGCATGAGCCAGTCCCACTCTGCCTCGCCCATCGTGCCCGCCAGCTCTGCCCGCAAATCCTGCATTCCGACAACCCTCGCTACTCAACATGGTTGGTCTAGTTCTATAGACCGCAGTTCGATGAGATTCCCCTAAAATTGGGCGATTCCCTTACAAAAACTCTATAGACCTTCTCTGTAGACCTTAAGACCTTAAGACCTTAAAGCCTCACTGAGAAGACCTTACTGAGATCTGACTCAAAGTACAAATCATGTCATGTTCGTCGCACTGCACGCTGCAATGTAAAGCCCCGCATTCCAAATGTGGCTTGAACTTAGGAGTGCAAACCGCAAGCCCCTAAGCACTTCAGATTCCAACCCTTACCCTTGGACTTTCTCAGCCCAATCCGAGTTTTATTTATAATTCTTAACATAAATTTACCGCCCCAGGTCGTGCATTGCATGAATTGTTTCTACACAGCGCTGCGTGACCTGCTCTAGGGCAGCGCGATCGCCCGCTGGCGGCTGAATGGGCTGTCCTATTCGTACTGTAATGGGCACTGGGCGGGGAAATCGACTGCCCTTGGGGAGAATTGCCTCTGTACCCCAGAGGCTAACGGGCAGCAGGGGAGCCTGAACCTTGGACGCAATCATCGCCGCACCTAGCTTGGCTTCGGGAATGCGGCCGTCGGGGGTGCGCGTGCCAGAGAGGAAAATTCCCATCGCCCAGCCCTGCTCAAGCTGATGCAGGGCCGCTCGAATGGCGCTGCGGTCTGCCGAACCCCGCTTTACTGGATAGGCTCCATAGAGGGCGATCGCCTGCTTTAGCACGGGCACGCGAAACAGTTCTTCCTTGGCCATGTAGGACACGGGCCGCCGCACACAGCACGACAGCAGCGGCGGGTCAAAGTCGCTGGCATGGTTTGCCACCACAATCAGCGGCCCGCGCTGGGGGACGTTTTCCAGTCCATAGACCCGCCCGCGAAAGTAAAACCGCAGCATCGGTGCCACCACCGACCATTTGAACAGGTGGTAGAGGGCAAGGCTGACCGGGGGTTCGCGATCGCGCATGGTAGGACTGTTGGGTTGACGGGGAGTTCAGCGGCATCACACGGCCACGCGCTCGATGTCGGCGATCGCCCCCACGTTTTCCAGCGCTACGTCCGGGCAGGTGCGCTTGATGATGCCCGTCAGCACCTTGCCAGGGCCCACTTCGATAACCCGCTCAATGCCTGCCTGGGAAAGCTGGAGGGAGATTTCGCGCCAGCGGACGGAACCCGTCATCTGCCGATCGAGGCGGTCTTTTAGCACAGCAGCATCGGTGGCGGGCGTGGGGTCTACGTTCGACAAGACGGGGACTTGGGCCGTCTGAAACGCCACGCTATCCAGCACGGTGCGAAATTCTGCTGCCGCGTCTGCCATCAGGGGCGAGTGGAATGCGCCGCTGACGTTGAGCTTGACGGCCCGCTTGCATTTGACCCCAGACATGATGGATTCCACGGCGCTCGGCGTTCCCGAAATTACCACCTGACCGTCGTTGTTGTCGTTTGCCAGCACGACATCCGGCGTTTGGGCGATCGCCGCTTCGAGCTGCGCCCGGTCAAACCCCAGCAGCGCCGCCATCATCCCTTCGGACGCGCTATCCATTAGCTCAGCCCGACGCTTCACCAGCCGCAGGCCTGACTCAAACTCAAACACCCGCGCCGCGTACAGCGCCACATATTCACCCAAACTGTGACCCGCCACCAGCGCAGGTTGTAGCCCCCTTTCCAGCAGCAAATCTACCAGGATGCTCTCGACGGTGTAGAGGCAGGGCTGGGTGTAGAGCGTTTTGGACACCTTGTCGTCTTCGCTCTGGCAAATCTCTGGCACCGACCAGCCCAAAATCTCCGCCGCCTGCTCAAACCGCTGCTGAGCGGCGGGCAGGTCAAATAGGTCAGCCCCCATGCCAACTGCCTGCGACCCTTGCCCAGGAAAGACCCACGCTGTCTTTGTCATATTTCAACGCCTAGTGATCAAGACCGTGATCCAAACTGTGATCAGAACTCTAATTGTCTAACTCGCGCCCGACTCGCGCCTGACTCGCGCCTACTCGCGCCTAACTTGCGCCCCAGCGAAACACCGCCGCGCCCCAGGTCAATCCTGCGCCAAAGCCTGCCGTGGCAATGATGTCGTCAGGCTTGATATCGCCCCGCCGCACGGCCTCATCCAGCGCCAGGGGAATAGACGCAGCGGAAGTGTTGCCGTAGCTGGCCATGTTGCTGATGACCTTTTCGCTGGGAATGCCCAAACGCTCGGCAACGGCATCAAGGATGCGCTGGTTTGCCTGATGCATCACTAGCCAGTCAATCTGATCGACCGTCAGTTCCGCCCGAAATAGCGCCTTCTCGATGACTTCGGGAACCCGCTTGACGGCAAAACGGTACACTTCCTGTCCGTTCATCGTGATGGGCTGAAATGTGCCCTGGGCGATCGCCACTCCGTCCACCAGTTCTCTATCCTGCCCCTGGTAGGCCAGGTTCAGGCAGTGGTTCAACGTGCCGTCGCTGCGGAGTTCAAATCCCAGCAGGCGATCGCGCTCACTCGCCTCCATCACCACCGCACCCGCCCCGTCGCCAAACAGGACACAGGTGCGGCGATCGCTCCAGTCCACCCAGCGCGACAGCACATCTGCGCCGATGATCAGCGCCTTGCGATACACGCCATTTTGGATAAACTGCGCCGCCGTCACCAGCCCAAACACAAAGCCCGAACAGGCCGCCGTCAGGTCAAAGGCCGTTGCCTGCGTTGCGCCCAGATCATGCTGAATCTGGCTGGCAGAGCCGAACAGATCATCGGGTGTAGAAGTCGCCAGCACGATCAGATCAATCTCTGAGGCCGCTACCCCTGCCATGGCCAGAGCATTCTGGGCCGCCTGAGTGGCGATCGCCCGCAGAGAGCCTGCCGCATCTGCCAATCGCCGCTGCCGAATGCCCGTGCGAGAGGCTATCCATTCATCCGAAGTGTCCACCACTCGGCTCAGGGCTTCGTTATCGAGATGGCGCTCCGGCACTGAAGAGCCGCTGCCCGTAATCGCCACCCCCGCTCCAACTCGTTGCGCCATTATTCAACACTCTCTGGTTGTTCACCGCCGCGCGACAGCGACGATTGCCCATCTGCGACTGCCAGTTCTGGCGATTCATACTGCGCCCGAATCCGGCCCAAAACGCCATGATCGACCGCCTCCTTCGCCATCCGAATCGCATTGAAAATCGAAGGAGCCTGAGAACTGCCGTGGCTAATAATGCAGATGCCCGCTACACCCAGCAGCAGCGCACCCCCATGCTCAGCGTGATCCATCCGCTGCTTAATGCGGCGCAGGTTCGGCTTGAGAATTGCAGTACCCAGCTTGCCATTCAAACCCTGAGGTAACTCCTCGCGGACAATTTGCAGCATGACGCTGCCTACCGCCTCGGCAAACTTCAGCAGCACATTGCCCACAAAGCCGTCGCACACCACCACATCAAAGTCACCCGACAGCACATCGCGGCCTTCTGCGTTGCCAATAAAGGCAATCCGCGAATTTTCTTGCAGCATTTGATGGGCCCGAACTGCCAGATCGTTCCCCTTAGAAGACTCTTCGCCAATATTCAGCAGTCCGACCTTGGGTTCTGGAATGCCGAGGACGTACTTGGAATAAACCGACCCCATCACGGCAAACTGTTCCAGAAACTTGGGCCGACAGTCCACATTTGCGCCCACGTCGAGAATCAGCACGGGCTTAGCCGTCATCGTTGGCAGCACCGCCCCAATCGCCGGCCGATCAATCCCCGGCAGCCGCCCTAGCCGCAGCAGCGCTGCTGCCATCGCCGCACCCGAATGCCCCGCAGACACCACCGCATCGGCCCTGCCCTGGCGCACCAAATCCATCGCCACATTAATAGAAGCATTGGGCTTGCGACGAATTGCCGTCAGCGGCTCCTCGTGCATTTCCACCATGTCTTCCGTTGGCACAATTTCCAAACCGGGAGGCACGCTATGGTGCTTGAGCGCTTCCTGAATCTGATCGGGCTTGCCGACCAGCAGAATATCTGCATCTAACTCTGCCTGGGCCCGCAGGGAACCCAAAACAATCTCCACCGGGGCAAAGTCCCCGCCCATTGCATCAACGGCAATCCGTGCTCGAGTTGAACCCATCGATCAACGTTATAGAAACCTCACAAATTTTATCAGATGGACTCTACCGGAAACCGGAGCGAGTCAGCGGAGTGCCCTGAATTCTTTGCCCTGAGTCTTCACAGACCTGCTCAGCGCATTGGGGCGCATTTAGGAGGTGCATTAGTTTCAGGTGCATTAGCTCAAAGATGCGAGAGACAGGCGCAACGGAGACGCAAGATTACTCCACTTCACCCGGCGGCACAATCCGCTGGAACAGGTAGCCCGTTCCGCGTGCCGTGAGGATGAGTTCGGGGTTGCTGGGGTCGTCTTCGAGCTTAGCCCGCAGTCGAGAAATGTGAACATCGACCACGCGGGTATCGACATGGCGCTCTGGCGTGTAGCCCCACACTTCTTGCAGGATTTCGGAGCGGGAGAAGGGTTCGCCCGATCGCCCAACGAGCAGCTCCAACAGGCTAAACTCCATGCCCGTCAGCCGAATCCGCTCGTCGCCCTTGTAGACCTGGCGCTTATTGGTATCAATCCGAATCGTGTTGATTTGGATAACACCGGAACTGGGAATCCCCGTCGTACCCGTTTTTTCGACCCGGCGCAGCACCGAGCGGATGCGGGCCTCTAGCTCCTTAGGCGAGAAGGGTTTGACCACGTAGTCGTCTGCACCCAGTTCTAGCCCGGTGATGCGGTCAGCAACGTCGCCCAGGGCCGTCAGCATAATGATCGGTACGTCGGACTCTTTGCGAAGCTCTTGGCAAACCCCATAGCCGTCCAGCTTGGGCATCATGACATCCAGCACAACCAGATCTGGATCGGAGTGGCGGAAGGTTTCTAGCGCTTCTTCGCCGTCGGCAGCCGTGACGACATCGTAGCCAATCATGGAGAGACGAGTTTCGAGAATGCGTCGGATGCTGGCTTCGTCGTCAACGACCAGAATTTTTTCTTTGTGATTCTCCAATTTAGTCAACACTCCTTGAAGCGATTATTTTTGATAGTTAATTCTTCCCAGACTATCATTAACAATAGTAGCCTATGGGCCTGTCTTGAGCGCGTGAAATTCCCAATCTCCCTACATTTCAGAGTTTTTTAACATTTCTTGCAAACTCTCAGATAGTAATAAATCTTATGAAAGATTTCGCCTCATTTCACATTAAGAAACATTAATCTCGAAGGGTTTCAAATTGTCTTTGTGGGGTTGGGCTATAAGTTGGGCTTACGTCGAAAATTGCTGCTCTGGAATGGGGCCGTTAGGATAGCCCCTACCAGGACGGAACTTTGATTCTTTGGGACTGGCGATCGCCCCTTTGAGGGAGGTGAACGCAGGCAGAAGCAGGCGGACGATCCGCTTTCTTGGGTGTATTGATTGAGTAAATCCCTGAATTCACTAAACTTCAATTTTTGCGCTGCCCAGGTCTGCTGCTATGCCCAAGCCTCGAACAAGCTATGTCTGTAATGAGTGTGGCGCGGACTCGCCGCAATATTTTGGCAAGTGTCCCTTTTGCGGAAGCTGGAATTCGCTGGTGGAGCAGACAGTCGCACCAGCCAGCAGCGCCAAAACCGCGATGGGAGCCGTGAGCCGATCGCCCAAACGGGCCAGCGCCAATTCCAAGGGCGAACCAAGGGCGATCGCCGCGCTCACCCTCCCCGAAATTTCCGACCATCCCCAGACCCGCATTGCCTCCGGCTACGGCGAACTGGATCGAGTGCTGGGCGGCGGCATTGTGCCCGGTTCCCTGGTGCTGGTGGGCGGCGATCCGGGCATCGGCAAATCTACCCTGCTGCTGCAAGTGGCCAATCAGCTTGCGGCGCAGCACCGGGTTCTCTACGTCTGTGCCGAAGAGTCGGGGCAGCAGGTGAAGCTGCGGGCGCAGCGGCTAGGCGTGGGGAGCGGTGTGAAGATAGGGGAAGAAAGAAAAGAGAAAACTCAAGTCCCTGTCACCCTGTCGCTACAGCAGGCCAACGCCTCAACATTTCACTCCCTTTATCTTTTGCCGGAAATTGATCTAGAGACGATTCTTTCTGAACTGGAGTCGCTGCGGCCGACGGTGGCGGTGATCGACAGTATCCAGGCGCTCTATTTTGCCACGCTCAATTCGGCTCCGGGGTCGGTGTCGCAGGTGCGAGAGTGTACGTCGGCGCTGATGCAACTGGCAAAGCGGGAGCATATCACGCTGTTCATCGTCGGGCATGTCACCAAGGAAGGGGCGATCGCCGGGCCGAAGGTGCTGGAGCATCTTGTAGACACGGTGCTGTATTTTGAGGGCGATCGCTTTGCCAGCCACCGCCTGTTGCGCTCGGTGAAAAACCGCTTTGGCGCGACGAATGAGCTGGGCGTGTTTGAAATGGTCGATCGCGGGCTGGAGGAAGTGCAAAATCCCTCGGCGCTGTTTTTGAGCGATCGCGATGCAGAAACGCCCGGCACGGCCACCATCGTCGCCTGTGAGGGCACGCGCCCGTTGGTGGTAGAGCTACAGGCGCTGGCCAGCCCGACGAGCTATCCGTCGCCGCGTCGCACCGCCACGGGCATTGAATATAATCGGCTGCTGCAAATTTTGGCGGTGCTAGAAAAGCGCGTGGGCATTCCCCTGTCGAAGCTGGATGCCTACGTCGCCTCTTCCGGCGGCATCAACGTGGCCGAACCTGCGGCGGATCTGGGTGTGGCGATCGCCGTGGCCGCCAGTTTTCGCGATCGCGTGGTTGACCCTGGCACGGTGCTGATTGGCGAAGTGGGGTTGGGCGGGCAGGTGCGCCCCGTCTCGCAGATGGAGCTACGGCTGAAGGAAGCGGCCAAGCTGGGCTTCAAACGGGCGATCGTGCCCGCCAGTCAGGCGGAGCATCCGGGGCTGGGGCTGGACATTATTCCTGTGGCGCGGGTGGTGGATGCCATTACGGTCGCGCTGACCAGCAGCAATCAAACCCACAACAAGAGCGAATAGAATAAGCTAAACCGCGCTCAGGTAAGTTTGTTCTGGCGTAATCGGCAGCACTCGCAACTGCTGATTCTGCAAATCTGGCTCCAGACCCAGCGCCTCTAGCGGAATCACGCCCAGCAGCGCATCCTGTCTGCCGGGTAGCTCCAGACAGTCGAACGTGCCCTCACGCCCCAAAATTTCCAGATGAACGCCTTGAAAAATGCGGGCTGGTTTGATCCCGGCCGCAGTGGCAACCTCTACTTCGCGAAAGCGCTTCAGCCCCAGTTGCCGAGTCACGCGCTCTGGCAGGCAAAGCAGCGTCGCCCCCGTATCGACCAGCACATCTGTCAAAGTGACTTGCCGCACCGATTCGGTCGGTAGGCTGCCCTCGTCTGCCCGCATCAGGTCAGCCAGATTCGTCACCGTCAGCGTGGTTAAGACCTTTCGCTTGAGCTGAGGGATAACCAGTTGCCTCATTGCATGAACCCTCATGGTGCAGCGCAGCTTTGATCTTAGCGTGAGCGGCTCCCACCGAACAGCGAGAGAGAAGCGAAGAAGGCGATCGCCAAATCTCGACATTTTTCTGGGTTCTACACCCAAAATCCGCAGCTTTTTTTAGCATTTACGTTGCGATTGCTACTTTCTTCGTCAGAGCATGGCGTTATGGTGACGCAGATGGAGCTGCTGCTTTGCCAGCCGCGCCCCAAAATTACGTGCGATCGCCCCGCAACGAGCAATCCTGCGTGCCCCACGTTTACTAACGCTCTGGCTTTTGGACAAGCCTAATACAGCCCAAGCGTTTTCAACGTTCCAATTTTTCGCAGCGAGAACCCGCTCCCAGAAATCAGCAGAGATGCTCTGGGGCTGGAGAGAGAATCCTCTTACCCGGTCTACGTTTCAACCCACCTTCACCCAAACCAAGGGACACCTCTGTATGAGTTCTAATGAGCTACGGTTTCAAACCATCCGCCAAATCACCGAACGCAAGCCCGTCGCCCCCAAGGTGCCCAGCCGTCTGGAAGATTTGTGGGCTGTGGATGTGTTCACGCTCAACAAAATGCAGGCTTGCCTGCCCAAAGAAGTGTTCCGCTCGCTGAAGCACACCATCCAAACTGGCGGCAAGCTCGATGTCTCGGTCGCGGGCATTGTGGCTGCGTCGATGAAGGACTGGGCGATTTCCAAGGGCGCGCTCTACTACGCCCACGTCTTTTATCCGATGACCAACATCACGGCGGAAAAGCACGACGCTTTCATCTCGCTGCAATCCGACGGCACGGCCATCACCGAGTTTACGGGCAAAGTGCTGGTGCAGGGCGAACCCGACGGCTCCTCCTTCCCCAACGGTGGCATCCGCTCCACCTTTGAGGCGCGGGGCTACACCGCCTGGGATGTCACCAGTCCCGCTTACATCATGGAAACCGACAACGGCGCGACCCTCTGCATTCCCACCGTGTTCATCTCCTGGACGGGCGAGGCGCTGGACAAGAAAACCCCGCTGCTGCGATCGAATGCGGCCATGAGCAAAGCGGCCACTCGCCTCTTGAAGCTGCTCGGCCATACCGACGTGGCTCCGGTGAACTCTAGCTGCGGTGCAGAGCAGGAATATTTCCTGGTGGATGCCCACTTTGCCCACAGCCGTCCCGACCTGCTGCTGACGGGGCGCACCCTGTTTGGACATCCTGCCGCCAAGGGGCAGCAGTTTGATGACCACTACTTTGGCGCGATTCCTGAACGGGTGCAGGTGTTCATGCAGGACGTGGAGGAAAAGATGTATCGGCTGGGCATTCCGGCCAAGACGCGACACAACGAGGTGGCTCCGGGTCAGTTTGAAATTGCGCCCTATTTTGAGGCGGCAAACGTGGCCAGCGACCACCAGCAGTTGACCATGACGCTGCTGCGAAACACAGCGAAAAAGCACGGATTTGTCTGTCTGCTGCACGAAAAGCCGTTTGCGGGCATCAATGGAAGCGGAAAGCACAACAACTGGTCA
>NZ_DVEA01000085.1:0-9437 GCF_015295965.1 Thermoleptolyngbya sp. M55_K2018_002 | reverse complement strand
TCTTTGGCGTGTTGGCGGATGGCTTGGAGTTCTTCGGGGGGCATTTTGTCGAGGTTGGCGAGGATGAGGTTGATGCGTCCCTGGGATTTTAGCTGGGCGCGGTGGCGATCGAGGAAGTCCCAATAGAAGAAGTTGAAGGGGCAGGCAGTTTTGCCCGTGCGCTGTTTGGGGTCATAGCGACAGTGTTTGCAATAGTCGCTCATCTTGTTGACGTAGTTGGCGGAGGCGGCGTAGGGCTTGGAGGCGAGGATGCCGCCATCGGCGAAGAGTCCCATGCCAATTACGTTTGTCTGCATCACCCAATCGTAGGCGTCGATGAAGGCGGCGTGAAACCAGTTTTCGACCTCTTGCGGCGAGAACCCGGCAATCAGCGAAAAGTTTGCCAGGATCATCAGCCGCTGGATGTGGTGGGCATAGCCCGTGCGCTCGATCTGGCTGAGGGTTTGGCGGAGGCAGTTCATGTCGGTCTGCGCCGAGTCCCAAAAGAAGGCGGGCAGCGGCTGGCTGTGCTGAAACCAGTTGCGTTGGGCGTAGTCTGCCTCGACGTGGTGGTATAGCCCGTACATATACTCGCGCCAGCCGAGGACTTGCCGGATGAAGCCTTCGACGCTGCTGAGGCTGAGGTCTTGCTCGTGGTAGGCGCGTTCGGCGGCGTGGATCACCTCCAGCGGGCGCAGCAGCCCCAGGTTCAGATAGGGTGACAATAGCGCGTGCCACATCGTGTCTTCGCCCGTCACCATTGCGTCTTGGTAAGGGCCAAAGGTGGGCAGGCGCGTGGCGATGAAGTGGTCGAGGACTTGCAGCGCGTGCGATCGCCCCACGCCCCAGCGAAACGGCTCCAGGTCTCCGTAGGTGGGACAGTCCAATTCCCGCACCTGCTGCATCACCTCACGGGTCATTGCGTCCGGCTCAAATTCTAGCGGCGCGGGCGGGTTCAGCTTGCCCTTGGGCGGCTTGCGATTGTCTTTATCAAAATTCCACGCGCCGCCAACGGGCTGCTTGCCCTCCATCAGCACGCCAAAGCGCTGCCGCCCTTCGCGATAGAAATATTCCAGCAGCAGGTTCTTGCGACCCTTGGCCCAGGCGGCAAAGTCGCCATCTTGCCAGAGGAAATGGTTATTAGGCAGCAGCGTCAGCTTGCAAGGCAGATCGAGAGACTGGATGAGGTGCAGGAAGGGGCGATCGCCCGGTGTCATCACCCGCAGTTCCGTGATGCCGTTCGCCTCGATCCAGCGCACCAGCGGCGACTCAAAATCTTCGGCGGTTTCGTAGGTGACGGGCCAACCCGCCTCGCGCAGTTCTGCCGCAAAGTGACGCATGGCAGACCACACCAGCACCAGCTTTTGCTTGTGGTACGGACGCACCCGCACCCAGCCCAGCGACTCGATCAGGATGACGGGCGTGTTTTCCGCTTGCCCAGCACGGCTCTGCAGCGCCGCCTGCCCCTGCCAAAGCTGGTCGCCCAGCACCCAGATGCCGATGGTCATGGTGGGGAGAACGCCCTACGCATCCGACTGCTTGGGCTGAAATAGAAGCTGAATCCCCAGCGCCACCAGCCCCACCGCCGCAATGCCAAAGGTCACCAGCGCCAGACAGCTCATCCCCAGCACCAGCGTCCGCACGGCCGAGCCAATGCTCACTGCCAGGGAATTGCCCGCAGGCAGCGGCTTGGCAGCAAAGGTGCTGTGGATGGAAACGGTGAGGAAATAAAGCGCAGTGGCGATCGCCCCTGAAATAGCAGCCCCCGTCCAGCAGCGCAGGGGGGTCGGCGGTGTATCATCTGCCACTAGGGGGAGAGGCTTCTTTTTAGCAGTCTCTTGAACGGGGTTAATCTCTGCCATGTCGCGAACCTCACTTGAGCCTTGCTAGTGATGATCTTACAGGATGGAACGAGAAGGGGAGGATGGGAATTTAGACTTGCGTCCTGGCATCCTCCTCCCCTCCTCGCATCCCGTCATCGGCTCTAAAGTTCTGGCATTGTCCGCAGCACGGTCTTTGGCTGAGGGAGCTTCTCATCTAGGGCAGGGGCACACGCCCAGAAAGTCGTCACCGACTGGCGCATCCGCTCAACGCATTCCCTGGCCTTCTTGGCGTGGATATCGTCAGGATAGGCATAGGGATAGCTGGCGTGGTTAGCCGTCAGGTTTTCGTAGTCGAACTTTTTCGTAGAAAAGGCGACTGCTTCGAGTTGCGTCAGCCGTTCTTCCAATAGCCCCATCAGCACCCGGAACCGCACCCACTGATGATCCTCAAACTTGAACTCCCCAATGAGCTTATCGCCTGCGGTTTTGCCCTTGTTCATCACGCCCTCAATCGTGGCCTTGTCCATTGCCAGGTTGAGGCCGCCTTCGTCGTGGGCCAGGCGCACCTGGGCAATTCGTTCGCGATAGCCAGGCAGCCCGGCCAGGCTGGTGTCGCGATAGTTTTGTGCGGTCTGGAACATTTGCCACGCAAAGGCCAGCAGGTTCGACTGCAAATCGACCCATTCGGGAGCCTGACGATCGTTGGGGCGCGGCAGAAACACATCCTGATTCAGCACACGGCCGCTTTCCTGCGATCGCTCTTCTTGCAAATTGGGTGAGTTGGGCGTGACGCTCAGATAATCCGGGTTGATTGTGCGCGTTGTGCCCGTGCCAAATCCAGGTCTGTCTTGCAGCGCATCTTCCGACACCGACCCCAGGTTGATGCCAAAGGTTGGGCGCGTGGGCAGCCACGAGTCAAAAAAGTGAATCGGGAAGTTGCTGCAAATGCCGCCATCGCTGAACCAGTTTTGCTGCAAATCTTTGGAATTTTTCGTCAGGTCTACTCTGATCACATCGCCCGGCTGGTGGCGATTGAGGCACGACTGGGACACCGTGTAGAGCGGCACCGCGCTAATCAGCACCGGAAAGCTAAGGCTCATTCGCGTTGCCACCACCACAGGCAGATCGTCGGGATCGGGCAGAAAGTAATAGCCCTTTGGCAGGTCATACTGCGGCCGCTGCCCCGACTTTTCGACCAGATGCTTGACCACATTGCTGGGAAACAGCTTGCTAAATTCCTCCACCTTAAAAATAAAGCGATGGTCGGGTTCAAAGGGCAGCGTGTAGGGGCGATTGTGGCTGAGATTGGAGGTGACCACGCGCAGGTCGATGTTGTACTTACCGTTATCGGAGTCGGGCAGATCCCCGTTTGGCAAGGGCTTCTTTCGCAGGTCGCCAAAGGTGAGCGGTCGCCCGGTTGGATCTAGCCCCGCCAGGTTGTTGATGTTGACGCTGAGCCAGTCCGTCAGCGCAATGGGGTTGGGGTCTGGCCCATTTGCTTCAGGCAGGTGTCCGGTGCAAATGCCAAACAGGTTGGTGGGCAGCATTTTGAACAGTGCCGTGTACAAATCCACCGCGCCCGCCGCCAGCGTGCCCACGCCCAGCAGCCGATCCAGCCCGATGAACATTACCGCCAGCACGCCCAACCCCAGCAGGTAGTCGCCCAGCGCCACCGAGTTGCCCGTCAGCCAGCCTGCAATGCCAAAGGCGATCGCCGCCAGAGTTCCCAGCACCAGCGCCAGCACCGCGCTACCCAGCAGTCCCCAGAGGGTTCCCTTGCGGGCGCTGGCGGGGCTGGTGCGGCGGGTGATGTCGAGCAATTCCTGTATCCGCTGGAGCCAGGATTTTTTGGGTTTCGAGCCTTGGGCGCTGGCGGCTCTGCCCGATTTGCCCGTTTTGGGGTCGGGCGTGATGCCCAAAATCGCCATCAGCGCGTCCATCAGCGGCTTCAGCGTCGGTTCTGGCTGAAACAGGCTGAGCAAGAATCCTTCTTGGCAAAGCTGTTGACTGAGCGCATCGAGTCGGTCGAATCCGCTGGGCTGTCCGTCCCAGGCTGCTTCCCGGCCAAACTCGGCGGCGGCCGTCACCGCAGCGGCGATCGCCCCAGCAGAGGTTCCCCCCACGCTGCGAAAGCGATACTTCCCCTCGCCGGCCAGTTTGCAAATTGCGGGTGGATAGACAATGCCGCTGGTAATGCCGCCTTTCATCACCAGGTCACATTCCTGCTCTGGCGTGAGATAGCGGGTTTCGGGCGCTTCAGATGCAGCCGACGGTTGGGCTTGGGACATGGATCAACTCCTTAAAGGGGGCATGGAGAGCGCCAGACAGCGCTGTTCCTCCATACCCATCCAATACCCCAAATTTCGGATTACGGTGCCAAATGGATACCTTTCGCAATCAACTGGCCCACCCAAATTTCCAAGTCTGGGTCGGGCTGCTGTTCGCGCAGGGCCGCCGTCAGCGCTTCGGCCCGCGCCTGGGAATGGGTCAGCCCAAACACCGTAGACCCCGACCCCGACATCAGCGCCCCCGCCGCCCCCAGATCGAGCAACTGCTGTTTTAGCGCCGCCACCTTGGGATAGTCGGGAAAAACCACACGCTCGAAATCGTTGTAGAGCAGTTCAGGAATTTTGGAGCCGTCGCGCTGGGCGATCGCCCCCACCATTGGCCCGGCGTGAACCCGTTCTAGCCGCTGCTGGAGCGAGTCGGTATCGCGGGCATAGGTTCCTTCAAACCGCTGGCGATAGGTTTTGTAGGCCCAGGCGGTGGAAATCGG
Organism: Thermoleptolyngbya sp. M55_K2018_002; assembly: GCF_015295965.1. NCBI lineage: Bacteria > Bacillati > Cyanobacteriota > Cyanophyceae > Oculatellales > Oculatellaceae > Thermoleptolyngbya > Thermoleptolyngbya sp. M55_K2018_002. The sequence goes on along the minus strand of NZ_DVEA01000085.1, from coordinate 4,859 downwards.
CAGGCTGCGATATTTTGCCAACACCACCCAGAGATAATCCACACTGGGCAGCGGGTCTAGCTGTTCGCCCCGGCCCGTGGCGATCGCCGTTCCGCCGCCAATGCAAAAGGCCACATCCGACCCCAACTCGGCCGCCAGTTCTTGCAGTTCCATCCGGGTCAGACCCAGCCCCCACATCAGATCCAGCCCCACCAGCACCGCCGCCGCATTGGTCGAGCCGCCCGCCAGCCCCGCGCCCACAGGAATCCGCTTGTGCAGCGTCATATCCACCCCGCCAAACTGGGCATAGGCCTTGGGAAACCGCTGCGCCATCAGCACCGCCGCCTTGTGCGCCAGATTGTTCTCATCGGCGGGAACCTCCGGCGAGTCGCAACTGAGGCGAAACTGCTCGATGCCATTTGCCCGCAGATCCACCCGATCCGCCAGCGACACGCTCTGCATCACCATCGCCAGTTCGTGGTATCCATCGGGGCGATTGCCAATGATTTCCAGATAAAGATTGATTTTGGCCGGGGCAATTAGAGAATAAGAGCGCATTCTAGGGGTTGGGGGGTTCGGGATACCCCTGCTAAAGTGAACAAATGAACTAGCCACTAATCCTGGCGGTTTATCCTGGCCATTTCAATAGTCATTTCAATGGCTATTGAAAGTCGATGGGCAGAACCCTCCGCAGATCCAGTAGGATGTGTTAGCACCAGCGGAACGCCTCAAAGCCTTGCGGGGCAGTGCGTTACGGCTACGCCCACCAGCACCCTACAAGACTCATCTTCTCATCTCTAGCGCCGGGGGAATCGGCCTGGCTTCCGGTTCCCTGGCTTCCGGTTCACAGATCCGCTTAATCAGATCTGCCCTCGTTTCCCCGCAGTCTCGCATTTCTTCGCATTTCTCCCTTCGCGTTTCTCCCTTTGCATTTCTCCGCACCTCTCTTTTCCCGACGCTGTCACCATGCAACTCCTCAGCCTCAGCCTGACCAATTTCAAATCCCACCGCGATCGCCATGTGGTGTTCCAACCGGGGACAAACGCGATTTGCGGAGAGAATGGGGCAGGCAAGACGAGCATTTTGGAGGCGATCGCCTGGACGCTGTTTGCCTATCAAGGGCCCTATCGCAAAGAGGATCTGATTCGCAACGGCGAAAAAAGTGCCCAGGCAAGAGTTGCCTTTGTCTCGCGGCAGGACGGGCGCACCTACGAAGTCGAGCGCTGCACCACGAAAGGCTACGTCATTTACGACCCGCAGCTTGGGCAAAAGCTCCCCTATCGCAACCTTGAGGCAGAGGTGATGCCCTGGCTGCGGCAACAGTTGGGCGTGGCGGGCGGCACGGATTTATCGCAACTGTTTGCCAACACCATCGGCGTGCCCCAGGGGACGTTTACCGCCGACTTTTTGAAGGCGACGGAAGACCGCAAGCGCGTCTTCGACAGCATCCTCAAAGTCGAGGAATACAAACAGGCAAACCAGAAAATGCTGTCGCTGGAAAAGTATGCCAAAAGCGAGGTCGAAGCCCTGGAGCGCGACATCGCCCGCTATGAAGAAGCGCTTCAGGATTTGGGGGCGACCCAGCAGCGCCAGCAGACGGTGACCCAGGCGATCGCCACGGCCGAGGCCACGCTGACCCAGCTAGAAGCAGACCTCGCAACCCTGCAAGCCGAGAAGGAGGCGCTGGCGGCCCTGGCGAACCAGGTGCAGCAGGCAGAACTGCGGCTGCAAACGCTGACCACGCAGATCGCAGCCCAGCAGCAGACCAACCAGGTGCTAGAAACCTCGGTGCAAAAGGCGGAGGCTGCCCTGGCGCAGTGCGAGGCCCATCGAGCCAGCTATGCGGCCTATCTCCAGGCCGAGGCGACGCTGAAGCAATTGAACGAGCAGCTTAAACAGCGATCGCCCCTGGTCAAACAGCGTGATGCTCAGCAGAAAGCCCTGGCCGCCGGCCAAGCCGAACTCACCCGCCTGAGCCTGCAACTGGAAGCCCTGGCGCAAGCCCAGCAGCAGTTGCAAGCCCTCCAGCCGGGAATCGCGCAGCAGGCAGAACTGGAAGCGCAGCAGGCCGCAGTCGCGGAGTCGCTGAATCAGCTTCAGGCCATGCGGTTAGAGGAGCGATCGCTCTTATCCCAACAGGGAAAGCTGCAAGAAAACCTGGCGAACCTTGCCCAAGACCTTCAGCGACTGCAAGCGTTGGCCGAGAACTTGGCGGATGTATCCAGCCTGGAGCAGCAGCGCGATCGCCTGCAAACCCAACTTAGCCGCATCGAGGCGGCCCGCCAGTTTGAGGGCGAGTTGCAAACCCTGCTGACCGGGGCAGAGCAGCAGCGCGATCGCCATCGGGCAAAAGCCGCAGCCGTTCTGGACACCTTACGCCAGATGCAGGCGGGAATGCCTCTGCTGGCAACCGATACTGTAGATGCCGTGCTGCAAGCGCTCCAAGAGGGTATTGACCTGAATTCGGAACTGCTGAGCAACATTCGAGCCATTCTGACCGATCTGGCCGCACAGACCGACGCAGAGGCAATTCGCAAACAGATTCAGCAGACGAAAAAGGCGATCGACGCGGCCTATCGCCAGCGGGCGGAAGTGGACAATTTACCCGCCCAGCAAGCGCAGCAGCAGCGGCTCCAGGGCGAGTTGCAGCAGGCTCAGTCGCGGCTCCAGCAGCTTCAGCAGGCCCTCCAGGCAGAAACAGCAACCAAAGAACGGCGATCGCACCTGATCCAAGCCCTCAGCGACCTGGGCGATCCACGGGGGCGCAGCCAGCTTTTGCAGCAAGACCTGGCCCAGCAGCCGACGCTCCAGGCGCAGTACGAGCGGCTGAAAGGCTCGCAGGCAGACGCAGCAGCGGCGATCGCCCAACTGGAGGCCCAGCTTGCCGAGTTTGCCGAGTTGGAAACCCAGATAGACACGCAAACCGCAATTCGCCAGCAACACCAAGCGGGCTACCAGCTTTTTCTGCAAGCGCAAGCCACGGCGGAACCATTGCCCAGCCTGCAACAGCAGCTTCAGGCGGCGATCGCCCAGGTGGCGACCCTGGAAGCCGAACGGGCCCAGGTGCAGGCCGAACTGGACGCACTACAACAGCGCTATGACCCGCAGCGCTGGCATCAGGTCGAAGCCGACTATAGCGCCAAACGCAGTCAGGCAGACCAGATTAGCGGTGGACTGCCGCCCCAGCGAGAGCTATTGGCCGAGCTAGACCGCAAGCTGGCAGAACTAGGGGCGATCGCCGCCCAGCGCGACCAGGCCCAGCACGACCTGAAGCAGCGCAAGCAAAACCATAAGTTCGTCGTCTTTGCCCGCAAAACCTACAAAGACGCGGGCCCCCGTATCACCGCCCGCTATGTGCAGCAGGTGTCTCAGGAGGGCGATCGCCTGTTTCGGGAGCTAATGAACCGCCCCAACCTGTCGCTAGAGTGGACGGCGGAATACGAGATTCTGGTGCGCGAGGGAGGCTACACCCGCCGCTTTATCAATCTTTCGGGGGGCGAGCAGATGTGCGCGGCGCTGGCGGTGCGGCTGGCCCTGTTGCGCGTGGTGGCAGATCTGGACGTGGCCTTCTTCGACGAGCCAACGACCAATATGGATCGCCCCCGCCGCGAGAGTCTGGCTGAGGCGATCGCCAATCTCAAGTCCTTCCGTCAACTCTTTGTCATCAGCCACGACGATACTTTTGAAAAAGTCACCGAAAACGTGATTCAAATTACCCGCGAGGGTTAGGAAAAGCAGTGCAACTTTTTGGGGAGGGGCTGCGTCTAGCCGATTGGGCATTCTAGATGTCACGGGCATTCGGAGGGCTGGTGGGGCGACAGTTCCACAAACGGGCGATTCCCGTGGGGATCGCTTCGCGAATCGCCCCTCACCCACCGTCGGAAATGGCTTCATTGGGCTTTATGCGATTCTGTCGCAAGGCCACGCAAACAGCGCTATTCGGACTTGCGGGCCCGTATCTGCTGAATATCTTTCCAGAAATCTTCACGGGTTACTGAAGACAGCCATTGCTGTCGCTCCGCAGCGTAATCACCTACGCCCCAGCCAGTCTGCTGTAAAAACAAGATTGCATCTACTACGCCCAATGCATCCACCAAGGCTTGATACCCTCGATGCCGTAGTTCAATTGGTGTCATCGTCTTGCTCCTCATCAGTCGATAGGACATCCACAAGCCACAGAATGGGATTGTTAAGCCGAACTTGAATCTGGTCTCTATAGCGTAACCCCCGCTTAATCAGTCGCTGATCGGTGGTTAGTAGAATGTCTGCGGCGATCGCCTCAGCACAGGCAAGGTGAAAGGAGTCATAAAGCCCAAAGCCCCAACTTTCTAGCTCCTGCGATCGCCGATTGATGACTTCGTCAAGGGTTACAAAGGCGGTTGCCAGATTCAACAGTTGGCGAATATTCTCCAGTTTCTCCCGATTGGGCAACCGATCTAGCTCGGCCTCAATTGCTTCGCTGCTAATCAGTTGCCACTCCCTCGTTTGAACACGCCTCAGGATCGCCAAGACAGCCTCTCCTTCAAAGCGCACCCTGTCTTGCTGCCAGCTATCAAAGGGACGGTTCAAGCAACAGACATCCATGTAAATTCGGTATGCTCTGGTCATCTTTACCTGATAGCCACTGGTACTCACAATAAACCCTGAAGCTGAACCGCAAAAAACCTGCAAAACACAATGGCGATGGCGCGTACCGGAAAACTTGATCAAATCTGCGCCCTTTAGAATCCTGTGATTGGAATGCAACTTTTTGGGGACAGGCTGCGTCTAGCCGATTGGGCATTCTAGATGTCACGGGCCTTCGGCGGGCCGATGGGGTGCAGTACCACAAACGGGCGATTCCCGTGGGGATCGCTTCGCGAATCGCCCCTCACCCACCG
>NZ_DVEA01000035.1:0-9455 GCF_015295965.1 Thermoleptolyngbya sp. M55_K2018_002 | reverse complement strand
ACTATGAAGAAGTGCTGGTGGTGCGGGTGCATCCCGAAATTTTGCAAAAGCAGCAGTTGCCCAAATCGGCGCTGACGAAAAATATTTGGAAGCAGCGGTTTGAGGAGATTAATAACTTTGAAAAATATCTGGTGAACAACGGCATTATTGTCCTCAAGTTTTTCCTAAATGTGTCCAAAGAAGAGCAGAAAAAGCGATTTCTGGAACGCATCGAGCGGCCAGAAAAGAACTGGAAATTTTCCGCTGCGGATGTGAAGGAGCGGGGGCTTTGGAACGACTATATGCGGGCCTATGAGGAGATGTTTTCCCACACCAGCACCGAACACGCACCCTGGTACATTATTCCTGCGGACCACAAGTGGTTTACGCGGCTGGCGGTGGCGGAGATTATTGGCGATCGCCTCTCACAACTCGATCTGCACTACCCCGTGCCCACAGACGTTCACATGAAAGATCTGCTAGAAGCTAAAAAGATTCTCGACGCAGAAGAGTAACCCACCCCATGCCCACGCTCCTCCTGGTTGACGGCCACTCCCTCGCCTTCCGCTCTTACTACGCCCACGCCAAAAACCGCGACGGCGGGCTGCGAACCAAAACGGGCATCCCCACCAGCGTTTCCTTCGGGTTTATGAAGGCGCTACTGGACACGATGGAGCAGGAAAAGCCGGACTATGTGGCGATCGCCTTTGACCCCAGCGAGCCGACCTATCGCCACGAAGCCGACCAGACCTACAAAGAAGGACGGCCCGACGCGCCAGAAGATTTTCTGCCCGATTTGTCCAACTTGCAGGAACTCTTGCAGGCGCTAAAGCTGCCCGTCATCGCGGTTCCAGGCTACGAAGCCGACGACGTAATTGGCACGCTCAGCCGCAAGGCAGTGGCCGACGGCTTTCGGGTGAAGGTGCTGACGGGCGATCGCGACCTGTTTCAGCTCATCGACGACGAGCAGTTGACCGTCCTCTACCTCAGCACCACCTTCGGCAAGGGCACGCCGCCGCCCCGCGAGTTCGGCCCGCAGCAGGTGAAAGACAAAATGGGCATTACGCCGCAGCAGGTGGTAGATTACAAAGCCCTCTGCGGCGACGCTTCCGACAACATTCCTGGGGTCAAGGGCATCGGCGACAAAACCGCTGTTTCTCTGCTGACCGACTTTGGCTCCCTCGCAGAAATCTATAGCCACCTCGACGACCCCCGCATCAAAAGCGCCGTCCGCAAAAAGCTAGAAGAGGGCCGCGATGCTGCCCTGCATTCGCAATACCTGGCGCAAATTCACCTGGACGTGCCCCTCGCCCTCCGCCCAGAAGACTGCAAGCTGCAAGCCTTCGACGATGCCGATGTCGTCCCGCTCCTAGAAAAACTCGAATTCCGCTCCTTCCTTAACCGCCTGCAAAAGCTCCACAGCCAGTTTTCTGGTGATGACGCGACCGAGCAGCCTAGTGCCCCAAGCGCCGCCCCAGCACCCCAGCGCTCCAGCACCCCAGCCCCCTACGAAGACGACGATCTCTGGTTCTTTAGTGCCGAAGACACTGCCACCTTCCAGGGCTACGCGACCACGCCCGTCCAGCCGAAAATCATCGACACACCCGACAAGCTCAGCGCCCTAGTGAACACGCTGCAAGCCTGCACTGACCCCGCCGCGCCCGTCGCTTGGGACACGGAAACGACCGCCCTAGAACCCCGCGATGCCGTGCTGGTGGGAATTGGCTGCTGCTGGGGGCCAGGCGAGGCGGACGTGGCTTACATTCCCACCGGGCACGCCCAGGGAACAACCCTGGATGGGGCAACGGTGCTGGAGGCGCTGCGCCCGATTTTGGAGAGTGCGGACTATCCCAAAGCTCTGCAAAATGCCAAGTTCGATCGGCTGGTTCTGCGCTGTCAGGGCATTCACCTGGCGGGTGTGGTGTTTGACACGATGCTGGCCAGCTATGTGCTGAACCCCGAAGGCAGTCATAATCTGACCGATCTGGGGCGCAAGTATCTGAGCCTGAACGCCCAGAGCTACGACGATCTGGTGCCCAAGGGCAAAACCATTGCGGAGGTGTCCATTCCCAAGGTCGCCAATTACTGCGGCACGGATGTTTACTCTGTGTTTCACCTCGTCCCCAAGCTGCGGGCAGAACTGGCGCAAATTCCTCGGCAGACGGAACTGCTGGAAACTGTGGAGCAGCCGCTCGAACCCGTGCTGGCAGAAATGGAATACACGGGCGTTCGCATCGACCAAGACTATCTCAAGGCGTTTTCCAAAGCCCTGGAGCAAGACCTAAAGCGAATCGAGGAGCAGGCCTACGAAGCAGCGGGGCAAACCTTTAACCTGGGGTCGCCCAAGCAACTGAGCGTGCTGCTGTTTGACACGCTGGGGCTGGACAAGCGCAAGTCCAAAAAGCGGGCCACAGGCTACTCTACGGATGCGTCTACGCTGGAAAAGCTCCAGGGCGACCATCCGGTGGTGGATTTAATCCAAGAGCATCGCACCCTGTCGAAGCTGAAATCGACCTACGTAGACGCGCTGCCCAGCTTGGTGCGCCCCGATACGCAGCGGGTGCATACCGACTTTAACCAGACGATTACGGCGACGGGACGATTGTCGTCGTCGAATCCCAACTTGCAAAACATTCCGGTGCGGACGGAGTTTAGCCGCCAGATTCGCAAGGCGTTTATTCCCGCAGAAGGCTGGCTGCTGGTGGCGGCGGACTACTCCCAAATTGAACTCCGCATCCTGGCGCACCTGAGCGAAGAACCAATCCTGATTGAAACCTATCAGAACAACGAAGATGTCCATGCGCTGACAGCGCGGCTGCTGTTTGAAAAGGACAAGGTGACCCCCGACGAGCGGCGCATGGCCAAGACGATTAACTTTGGCGTGATCTACGGCATGGGGGCACAGCGATTTGCGCGAGAGTCGGGCTTTAGCCAGGCCCAGGCAAAGACGTTTATCGAGCGCTTTTATGAGCGCTATCCGCGCGTGTTCCGCTATTTGCAACAGATGCAGCAAGAGGCGATCGCCCGTGGGTATGTGGAAACCATCCTCGGTCGCCGCCGCTATTTCAACTTTGGCAGCGAGAACCTGAAGGCATTGCGAGGACAAAACCCCAGCGATATCAACACCAATAAAATTCGCCTGCGCGACCAATACGATGCCCAACTGCTTCGCGCCGCCGCCAACGCGCCGATCCAGGGGTCTAGCGCCGATATCATCAAGCTCGCCATGATCCGGCTGCACAACCTGCTGTCGGGTCGCCGGGCCAACCTGCTGCTGCAAGTGCATGATGAACTGGTGTTTGAGATACACCCCGACGAGTGGGACGACTTGCAGCCGCAAATCCGTGCCGCGATGGAGTCCGCCGTTGACCTGAAAGTGCCGCTCAAGGTGGAAATGCACGCTGGACAAAACTGGATGGACGCAAAGTAAACCTGCGGTAGGATTCTGCAAGATTTTTCAATTCATCCACCCCATCCACGACTCAAAGACTCGAAGAGACAGCACCTATGGGCAACGGCTGGAAACACTGGCAACGGGGATATCGGGCAGCTTTGGCAGGGGCGATCGCCCTTTTGGGAATCACCACCTCCGCCCAGGCGAACCCCACCAGCCATCTCAGACCCATCGAACTGCGCGGGGTTTGGCTCACCAATATCGACAGCGAGGTGCTGTTTTCCAGCCGCAACCTCGTTGTGGGGCTGCGTCGCCTGTCTCGCCTGCATTTCAACACGGTTTATCCCACCGTCTGGAACGGCGGCTACACCCTCTACCCCAGCCCCACCGCCCAAGCGACCTTCGGCATTGCCCTCGATCCCTATCCCGGCTTGCAGGGGCGCGACATGCTGGGCGAAGTCGTCGTTGAAGGTCGCCGTCTGGGCATGGCGGTGATTCCCTGGTTTGAGTTTGGGCTGATGGCTCCAGCGGGGTCTGAACTGGCGGCCCAGCATCCCGACTGGCTGACCCAGCGGCAGGACGGCACGCAGGTCTGGATGCAGGGCAACGAACCCCGCGTCTGGCTCAACGCAGCCCATCCTGGCGTGCAGGACTTTATGGTGAATCTGCTGGCGGAAGTAGTAGAGCGCTATCAGGTAGACGGCATCCAGCTAGATGACCACTTTGGGATGCCCGTGGAAATGGGCTATGACCCCTACACCGTGGCGCTCTATCGGGCAGAACACAACGGCGCAGACCCGCCCGCCGACCCCGAAGACCCCGCCTGGGTGCGCTGGCGAGCCAACCACATCACTCGCCTGTTTCGCCGCATCGTGGCCGAGGTGAAGGCGCGAAACCCCGACGCGATTATTTCCCTATCGCCCAATCCCCGTGAGTTTGCCTACGAGCGCTACTTGCAAGACTGGGGAACCTGGGAGCGGCGCGGCCTGGTCGATGAGCTAATCGTGCAGGTCTATCGCAATGACATGGGGCGCTTCGAGATGGAGCTAGACCGACCCGATGTGCAGGTGGCGCGGGAGTATCTGCCCGTCAGTATTGGCATCCTGGCGGGGCTGAGGGGGCGCATCACGCCGATTCGCCTGATTCAGCGGCAGGTGAGGGAAACGCGCGATCGCCACTATGCTGGGGTGGCCTTTTTCTTTTATGAAACTCTGGGCGATCGCGACCAAGAGTTTCAGCGCCTCTTTCCCTTTCCTGCCAGTCGCCCCATCCCGCCAGATTTGGGGTTTTGAGGATTGGCAGCAGTATGGTCTAGGCCGAAAACTCCGAGCCGACTCTCCAACCCCGAACCCCAAACCCCTAAACTGAGGAAAGTACGCAAGAACATTACGCTGGGAGCAGACCCAATGCTGTCGAAGGGCTTTGAAATCGAGATGTACACAGGCACGCCCGATGGCGACATTGTGGGGTTCTCCGACAAGATTGTGGCTGCCCTAGACGGGTTTGTGCGAGAGCCAGACACGCGCAACGTGGAATACACCACCCCGCCGCTCTGCCGATATGAGCGGCTGCTGTGCGAATTGGTGCGCCCCCGTCTGCGGCTGCGGTCTTTTCTGAAGCGGCTGGGCAATTACACCCTGATTCCGGGCAGCACCCTGGCCCTGGGCGGCAGCGACCAGTTTCACCGCTCCGATCCAGGCAACCCCTATCACAGCTTTATTGAGCGCACCTACGGCACGACGGTTGTGACGGCCAGCGTTCATATCAACGTGGGGATTGCTGATCCAGAGGTGCTGATGCGGGCCTGCCGCCTGATCCGCGCCGAGGCCCCGCTGTTTTTAGCGCTGAGTGCCGCTTCGCCGTTTCTAGACGGCCAGCCGACGGGCAATCATTCCAGCCGCTGGCGCGTATTTCCCAAAACGCCCCGCGAAGTGCCCCTGTTTGAAAGCCACGCCCACTACATCCGCTGGACGGATGAACAGCTCAAGCTGGGCACTATGCAAAACGTGCGCCACCTGTGGAGTTCGGTGCGCCCCAATGGCGATCGCCGTCCCTATTGCCTCAACCGACTGGAGCTCCGCATCTGCGACCTAGTGAGCGACCCGGTGGCGCTGCTGGCGATCTGCGCCCTGCTAGAAGCCCGGATCATGCAAGTGATGGAAAATCCTGACCTCGACCCGCTGGTACAAAGCGACCTGCCCAGCGCGACGCGGGCGACAGATTTAGTCGCGTTGATCGATGCCAATGAAGACGCTGCCGCGCAAAACAGTCTGGAGGCAGAATTGCGCCACTGGCAAGACGGTCGGCTGCTGCGGGCGCAGGACTGGGTGAACCTGCTGCTCGCAGAAACGCTGCCCACGGCCAAGCAGCACGGCTTTGCTTGTTTCCTCCAGCCGATCCACAAAATTTTGCGGGAGGGCAACGAGGCCCAGCGCTGGCTGCGACTGATAGACCAGGGCTGGGATGCCCGCCAGGTGATGCAACAAGCCATCCGCGACACTGAATCTATAGAAATGGCCCTGGCGGAGGATCTGTGTGAACCGGGCGTGGATCTCAGCGTGCCAGACGATGAGCCGTGTCTGGCGCTGGTTCCCTAATGGTTCGAGGAATGGCTTGAGTAAGGGCTTGTTTGAGCAGAGATTTGAGGAATGCCTTGAGGAATGCTTTGAGGAATAGTCTGAAATAGTCTGAGTTGAAGCTAGTCCAAGTTGCGTCCGGTCAGTTCCACAAAAATATCTTCCAAATTGGACGGACGCACCATCATCCCGGCTTTGTGGGGCTGTGCTTCAAAGAATGCCTGGGCCTCGTGCATCGTAGGGAAGAACTTGTAATCCCAGCGATCGCCCGCTTGCTTCATCACCAGCCCTTCCCCATGCTGGCGGCGCAGTTCCTCCAGCGTACCCAGGGCAATCAGCTTGCCGCCGTCCAAAATGCCAATGTGGTTTGGCACGGCGTAGCTGCCAAAGCTAGAGCCACAGAGGTATTCCACCTCTTCCATATAGTGCGTCGTCAGCAAAATCGTCATGCCCTGCTGGTTCAGCCCCTTGATGATTTCCCAAAGGCGGCGGCGGGTTTGCGGATCGAGTCCGACGGTCGGTTCGTCCAAAAACAAAATGCGCGGCTCGTGCAGCAGGGCGCGGGCGATTTGCAAGCGGCGCTTCATGCCGCCGGAGAGGGTTTTCACCAGGTCATTGCGGCGATCGCTCAGCTCCACATACTCCAGCCAGCGGTCAATTTCGCGCTGGCGGCGGGGATTGGGAATATGGTGCATCCGCCCATGAAATTCCATGTTTTCCCACACGGTCAGATCCACATCCACGCTCATCTGTTGCAGCACCACGCCGATTTGCTGCTTCACCAGCACGGGCTGCCGCGCCACGTTGTAGCCTGCCACTTCGATGCGCCCGCTCGTCATCTGCGTCAGCGTGGTCAACATGCGAATCGTGGTGGACTTGCCTGCGCCGTTGGGCCCTAATAGCCCAAAGATTTCCCCCGGCTGAATCGAAAAAGACAGGTCGTTGACGACGGGCGTATTGCCATAGACCTTGGTGACGTTTTGAAGGGCGATCGCCGCTGTCATAGTTCAGGGTTGGAAGTTGAAGATTGGAGGTTGGGCAGGAAACACGATGCGCGTCAGCGTTTCTTTACATAAGGTAACATCCCTAGCAGCCTCAAATCCTGGCTATAAAACCCTGACAATTTGGCAAAATTTCTCAGGCTGGGGGTTGACGAGGTTTTGCAAACTTCGTTACAGTTAGCGGTAAGTTGAAATGAGTTCAACTTGCAAGCACTTCGTTTTTAGATGTCTTGCATTGAACAACCTGTTTCTACAGCTATTAGGCTTTATTAATCAGGCTTTGTTATGTCGAATCAAGTCCGCTACTTTTACTTTTGGTTTAGCAAGGTTCACCTGGGGTGAGTCCAGCTTGACTTGGAACCTTGGGTGAACCGCAGAGCGCAACCTCTGCGGTTTTTGCATTTTAAGCGGTCTTTCTTAAGCAGCCAGTATTCCTTACACAATCCGTTTACGTTCAAACCCATGAGCCATACGCCCCGCTACTTTTACTTTTACTTTTTTTGGACCAGGGAACGCCCCGGGTAAGTTGGTCATGCGCGATTGTGCAACCCGGGGCCTCTAGAGGTTCCGGGTTTTTGTTTTGGACTTTAGATTTTGGGGTTTGGATTTTGGATTTTAGGTTTTGAACTTTGGTTCGCTCCCGTTTACGGTCTAGTTCTCTTCTTATCTTTCACGTTTAACCAGGAGATTCTTCCCATGCAAAAAGCAAAGCTGACCCTCAAGACCGAACCCAGCCACAGTAGCATTATTCAGATTTCCGACCAGGTTTCGGCGGGCGGGTCAGAACTGCTCCTCATCGGCGGGCCCTGCTCCGTCGAAAGCCGCGCCCAGATGGATGCCGTTGCCAGTCGCCTTTCGGTGGCGGGTGTGCAGGCGCTGCGGGGCGGGGTCTACAAGCCGCGCACCTCGCCCTACGATTTCCAGGGCATGGGGCGCGAGGGGCTAGAAATTTTGGCGGCGGTGCGCGATCGCACGGGAATGCCCGTCGTTACCGAAGTCATGGCCGTTTCCCAAATTGAAGAAATTGCCGCCTACGCCGATGTGCTGCAAATCGGCAGCCGCAATATGCAAAACTTCGACCTGCTGAAGGCGCTGGGCCAGGTCAATAAGCCAATCCTGCTGAAGCGGGGGCTAGCTGCCACCATTGAGGAATTCGTCATGGCCGCAGAGTACATCCTGGCGCACGGCAATCCAAACGTGATGCTGTGCGAACGGGGCATCCGCAGCTTCGACACCTATACGCGCAACGTGCTGGATCTGGGCGCAGTCGTGGCGCTGAAGCAAATCACCCACCTGCCTGTGATCGTAGACCCCAGCCACGCCGCCGGAAAGCGCGAACTGGTGCCGAATCTCGCTTTGGCGGCGATCGCCGCTGGAGCCGACGGGCTGATCATCGAGTGCCACCCAGATCCCGAAAAATCTGTCTCCGATGCGCGGCAGGCCCTCTCGCTAGACGACATGGTGGCGATTGTGGAAAAGGTGAGGGCGATCGCCCCCATCGTCGGCCGCACCCTTACCCCCGTTCAAGAGCCGCTGCCGCAAGTTGTCGTTGCTTAGTCAGAAAAAGAGCGAAGAACGAAGAGAGAAGAACAAAGAGAGAAGAACGAAGAGGTTCTGTTTTTCGTTCTTCGTTTTTCGTTCTTCGCTCTTCGTTCTTTCCGCCCCATCACTCTCCCACCACTGTCACCTCCACCAGCGTATTGTCACTGGGACGCGCAATCCCGCTATCCAGCGCCGGACGAAACTGCAAGCCCGTCTGCGCTAAGCATTGCACCAGTTCCGTGTAAGCATAGTTTGTGGGCGCGGGCTGCTGCACCTCCGCACGAGACACACGCCCGTCTGCCTCAACCGCCAGTCGCAGCGTCACGGGAGCGCCAAAGCCCGCCACACTGTCCGGAAAAAGTGGGCAAGAGTTGGGCTGGGTCGGGTCGGCGAGGACGCTGATGCGGCTGTTCAGCAGTTCGGCATTGTCTTCGGGGATGTCGGCAGTGTCCTGAGGCGAGAGGTACCGCACTGCGGCCACGCTCAGCGTCAGGCTGGTGGGCGTGGGCTGGCGACCAATCACCACTTCGCCCAGGTCGTCTCCCGGGCCGGAGTCTGGGCCACTGGCAGGTGTGTCGATGCCTGGTGCGCCGCTGCCTGGGGCAGGATTCGCAGCCACATCTCCGGGGTTATTGACCGGGTTGCCGTCCCCTGTCGGAGTTTGTCCCAGTGTGGGGAAGGGTGGCTCAGTGGACTCGCTAGGCGATCCCGCGTCTGGAAAAAGACGTGGAGGCGGCAACGGATCTCGCCCCAAAACTGGCGGCGGCTCTGGCGGAACGAACGGCGACGGCTGCACTGGGGCGGGCGATGGCAGCTGGGGCGTTGGTGTGGGGGTTGGGATGGGCGTTGGGATGGGCGTTGGAGGTGACACCACAGGAGGTGGCGCAATCGGGCTAGCCGGTGGTGTTTCCACGGGCGCAGGAGCAAGCACCGCAGGCGGGATAGCAGCGGGCGCAGGCGGTG
>NZ_DVEA01000109.1:0-1772 GCF_015295965.1 Thermoleptolyngbya sp. M55_K2018_002 | reverse complement strand
GCCTCCAGTTTGTCGCCGATCTGGCCGCCGCCTGGGTGCGCCTGCGCCAAACGCCCCCCGCAGAGCGCCGCATTGCGCTGATCTTGGCCAACTATCCCACCCGCGATGGTCGCCTCGCCAACGGCGTTGGCCTCGACACCCCCGCCAGCACTGTCGAAATCCTGAAAGCCCTGAAGCAAGCGGGCTACACCCTGAGCGATATTCCCGCCACGGGCGACGACCTGATCCACCGCCTCACCGCCGGCCCCACCAACGACCCCGAAGCCCAGCACCGCCCTATCGCCCAGTCCCTCTCTGTGGAAGACTATCGGGCCTATTTTCAAACCCTGCCGCCAGCGGTGCAGCAACAACTGGGCGATCGCTGGGGAGATGGGTGGTGTCAGGAGTCTCAGGACGGCGTTCCCATTCCCGGCATCCAGCTTGGCAATGTTTTTATCGGCATCCAGCCCAGTCGCGGCTATGACCTCGACCCCAGTCTGAATTACCACGCGCCAGACCTGGAGCCAACCCATGCGTATCTGGCGTTTTACCATTGGGTGCGATCGCACTTTGGGGCCCACGCGATCGTTCACGTCGGCAAACACGGCAACCTGGAGTGGCTACCGGGCAAGAGCGTGGCGCTGTCGGCAACCTGCTATCCCGAAATCGCCCTCGGCCCGCTGCCCCACCTCTATCCGTTCATCGTCAACGATCCGGGCGAAGGCTCCCAGGCAAAGCGCCGCGCCCAGGCGGTGATTATCGACCACCTCACGCCGCCCCTCACCCGCGCCGAACTTTACGGCCCGCTCCAGCAGCTTGAGGCACTGGTGGATGAATACTACGAGGCGCAAAGCCTTGACCCATCGCGGCTACCTGTTATCCGCGATCGCCTCCTGACCCTGTTCCAGCAAACCCAGGTTTTGCAGGATTTGGGGCTAACGGCTGACTCTGCCGATTCTAGGGAAATTGAGGCGCTCCTGCCCAACCTCGACACCTACCTGTGCGAACTCAAAGAAGCCCAGATCCGCGACGGGCTGCATATTTTAGGACAATGCCCCAGCGGACGGCAGTTGCGAGATCTGGTTGTGGCGATCGCCCGCCATCCCACACCGGGATACGTCGGGTTGACAAGGGCGATCGCCGTGCGCTGGCATCTCGACCTCGACCCGCTCACTGCCGACCCCGCCCAGCCCCTCACGCCAGACCAAATCCACCGGACGCTCACCGCCCCCAAACTCGCTGCGAACCCCGCCACCCTCCGCAACGCCGCCGACCTGATCGACCTGATCGAGCAAGAAGCTGCCGCCCAGGTTGAACGAGCAATTGGAGATCTTGGAGATCAAATCAGGGAGCAACATCCAGGCCATCCAGTCGCAGAGCGCTCAGATCACGAAGCTAGGCATCTCCTCCCTTCAACCCTCTTGCCTGCCCTCCGCGCCACTCCCCAGGAACTCATCCACCTGTTGCGTGGGCTGGACGGGTGCTATGTGCCCAGCGGGGCATCGGGCGCACCGACGCGGGGGCGGCCGGAGGTTTTGCCAACCGGACGCAATTTTTATTCGGTGGATATCCGCGCTATTCCAACGGAAAGCGCCTGGGATGTCGGCCGCAGAGCAGCAGAGGCGCTGGTGGAACGCTATACCCAGGAACACGGCGACTATCCACAAACGCTGGGGCTGTCGATGTGGGGCACGGCGACCATGCGGACGGGTGGCGACGACTTGGCGGAAGCGCTGGCGCTGCTGGGCGTGCGGCCCGTGTGGGATGGCGCGTCGCGGCGCGTGGTGGATTTT
>NZ_DVEA01000420.1:0-9508 GCF_015295965.1 Thermoleptolyngbya sp. M55_K2018_002 | reverse complement strand
GAGCCGTGATCGACGGGCTAGAGGCGGACGTGGTGGCGCTGGCGATGGCGCTTGATATCCAGAAAATCGAAAAAGCCGGCCTTATCCAACCCGGCTGGGAACAAGAACTGCCAAACCAGTCCATCGTGCATCGATCGGTGCCCGTTTTTGTGACGCGGGACGGCAACCCCAAAAACCTCCAAACCTGGCAGGATTTGACCCAAACAGGGGTGCGAATTGTGACTGCAAACCCCAAAACCTCCGGCGGCGCTCGCTGGAACTTTTTGGGAGCCTGGGGCGCAGTCACGCAGACGGGCGGAACGGCGGAGCAAGCGCTGGCGCTGACCACCCAGATCTATCAAAATGCCCCCGTGCTGGCCCGCGATGCGCGAGAGGCGACCGATAGCTTTTTGCGGCAGGGACAGGGCGACGTGCTGATTAACTACGAAAACGAGGTGCTGCTGGCCAAACAGCGCGGGGAGCCGTTGTCCTATGTAGTGCCCCGCGTCAATATTTCTATCGATAACCCGGTGGCGATTGTCGATGCGGTGGTGGACAAGCGGGGCACGCGGGAGGTCGTGGAGGCCTTTGTGCGCTTCCTGTTTACGCCAGCAGCCCAGGCAGAATTTGCCAAGGTTGGCTTTCGTCCCGTCGATCCAACCGTCGCAGCCGCATACGCCGATCAGTTTGGCAAGGTCGATACGCTGTTCACCGTGGCGGACTTAGGCGGCTGGAACCGGGTTCAAGCTCAGTTTTTCGACGACGGCGCAGTGTTTGACCAGATTCAGGCGCAGATGGGCGGGCGCACGCTGACGAAGTAACCGTCCTTCCGATTCTTTTCGGTAGCTGTAAGTTGAATGCAAATAGGGCTATGACTGCTTCTCCTGTAAGTGATAGATCCGCGAAGGGCGATCGCCCGCTCTGGCATCGCCTGCTACACCTGTCCTGGCCGTGGCGCGTCACCTGGGTCTACCTGACGATCATGCTATTTCTGCCTGCGATCGCCATGCTGCTCAGCGCCAGCACGGTCGGCCCCACCCGGTTCTGGCAAATTGCCACCAGCGACATTGCCCTTTCGACCTATAACGTCACCTTTGGCACGTCTCTGGCGGCGGCGCTCTTGAACGGCGTGTTTGGCACGATCATTGCCTGGGTGTTTGTGCGTTACGACTTTCCTGGTAAGCGGATCATCGATGCAGCGGTGGATCTGCCCTTTGCCCTGCCGACCGCAGTTGCCGGACTGACGCTGGCTACGGTCTACAGCGATGCAGGCTGGATCGGCTCCCTGTTTGCCCCCTTCGGCATCAAAATTGCCTTTACCCGTCTGGGTGTGTTTGTGGCGATGGTGTTCATTTCGCTGCCCTTTGTGGTGCGGACGCTCCAACCTGTGCTGCAAGAAATGGAAAAAGAAGTGGAAGAGGCGGCCTGGTGTTTGGGCGCGTCTTCCTGGCAGACCTTCTGGCGGGTGCTGCTGCCGCCGCTGATTCCGGCGATTTTGACCGGGGTGGCGCTGGGATTTTCGCGGGCAGTAGGCGAATACGGCTCTACGGTGATTGTGGCGGGCAACGTGCCATTTCAGGACTTGATTGCGCCTGTGCTGGTGTTTCAGCGGCTAGAACAGTATGACTATGCCGGAGCAACGGTGATTGGCACGGTGCTGCTGCTGATTTCACTGCTGATGCTGCTGGTGATCAATTTGCTGCAAGCCTGGGGGAGGCGCTATGCGGACTGATGCGGAACTGTTTAACACGCCGGACGCTTCATCGGGCCGCAGGGTTGCCCCTCGTAGCCAGGGGGCGTGGGTGAAGTGGGTGCTGATCGGCATTGCGGTGCTGTATCTAACGCTGATTTTGTTTATTCCGGCGCTGAATGTATTTGTGCAGGCGTTTCGCAATGGGCTGGGGCCGTTCTTTTCCAACCTGGTGTCGCAGCCGTTTTTGAATGCGGTGAAGCTGACGCTGCTGATCGCGGCGATCGCCCTCCCTATCAACACAATTTTTGGACTTTGCGCGGCCTGGGCGATCGCCCGTCACCAGTTTCCCGGCCGCACGCTGCTGCTCAGCATCATCGACATTCCCTTTGCCATCTCGCCTGTGGTGGCAGGCCTGATGATTGTGCTGCTATACGGACGGAACGGCTGGTTTGGCCCGTGGCTGCAAGCCAACGATCTGCGGATTATCTTCGCTGTGCCGGGGATGGTGCTGGCGACGATGTTTGTGACGATGCCGTTTGTAGCGCGGGAGGTGATTCCGGTGCTGGAGGAAGCAGGCACCGATCAGGAAGAGGCGGCGAAAACCCTGGGCGCAAGCGACTGGCAAACCTTTTGGCGGGTGACGCTGCCCAATATCCGCTGGGGCTTGCTGTATGGCTTGATCCTCACCAATGCACGGGCGATGGGCGAGTTTGGCGCGGTGTCGGTGGTGTCGGGGAATATCATCGGCAAAACCCAAACCCTGCCGCTCTATGTGGAAGAGGCCTATAAGCAGTACAAAACGCCTGAAGCCTATTCCGCAGCCGTCTTGCTGGCGTTTTTGGCCGTGATCACGCTGGTATTAAAGGAAATTGTGGAGCGCAAGACGCGCATTAAAGACGTTGAGGAGTAAGCATTTATACTACTAAACGACCTGAGTAATCTGGTTCTGGACGTGGGGCAGGGGGGCGATCGCCCTGACGGTTGGTGATCCGATTTTGGATTTTGGATTGCCGATTTTGAGTCTTCTTTGGATTTACGATTTTTTGCCAGGTGAGCGTTTGCGGGGCTGCTGGCGATCGCGCTGGCAGCATCGACAATTGCTAGATCAGCCGTCAAGCGTGCAATATAAAAAACAAAAAATATAAAAAACAAAAAATAGCCAGCCCTAAAGAAGGCTGGCCGGGTTCGCTGTGTTGGAAAGAGATGTGATGCTAGGAGAACGAAATCACTGGCAGGCTGCCTGGATGAACAGCCGAAGTCGTCAGTGCGATCGCTTTGCAGAAATCTCTGTAAAGTAATGTAACACTATCGCCCTGGCAGCGCAACATTTCGCAATAAAATCGCCAACCCAAAATCGCCAACCCAAAATCGCCAATCCAGCAGGCGGCCATCCAAAATCCAAAATCGACACCGCCGTTCTACCGCCGGGGCGTAAGCGATGCCCCCAAGGCCTGCGACACCCACACTTCAAAGTTGCGAACGGGGCTGCGGCGTATCTCTACGGCGGGGTCTGCCATTGGCTCTACCAGGATGGTGAACATGCCCAGGCGATTGCCCGCTAGCACATCGGTAAACAGGCGATCGCCCACCATCGCCACCTGTTCAATTGGAATGCCCATTGCCTCCACAGCCTGCCGCAGTTTGCGCCGCGAGGGTTTGCCTGCGCCCAGCAAGTAGGGCAGATCAAGCGAGTTGGCAATGCTGCTGATGCGCGATTTGCTGATATTGTTGCTCACCAGCCAGATCGCAGTTGTGGGACGCAGTTGCGCCACCCACTCGCGCAGTTCTCCAGAGGTTTGAGCCACCCGAATCGGCACCAGCGTTTCGTCCACATCTAGCACTAGCCCCCGCAGGTTGTATTGCTGCAATAACGCTGGGGTCAGCGCCAAGATGCTGCTGCCCAACACCAGGTCAGGTTGTAAGAGTTTTCCCCAGGACATTGTTTTTGCGTAAGGGCGAATTGAGGCGTGATACCGATTCTCGATTTTGGATTCGCGATTTGGGATGGCTAGTCAAGCGGTTGCAAAGCTTCTAGCAATTTCACTCGTCGCTTCGCTTGGGAGAATTAATATTGCGATTGCTTTGCCAACAGCCCAGCCTAAATTCTACCTGTTAGATCTCGTGCCGTTGGATGATTTCCCGTGACGTTGGAACTTTAGTTTTGCCGAGTTAGTTTTGCCAATTGCTTTGCCAATTAGTTTTGCCGAGTTAGTTTTGCCGAGTTAGTTCCGCATCGACCGCTCGCTTGGCGGCTTCGTGTTCGGCGAGCGTCCGGCTAAAGATATGCGTACCGTCGTATCGCGCCATGAAAAACAGATATTCCGTATCGCCAGGATTCAGCGAGGCTTCCAGACTGGCCAGACCCGGTGCGGCGATGGGCGTTGGCGTGAGGCCAGGGTTGATGTAGGTGTTGTAGGGCGAGGGCTGGCGCACCTGGGCGTAGGTCAGCGGCTGCTCGACGGTTTGCCGGATGCCCAGCCCATACTCCACCGTGGGGTCTGCAGCCAGAGGAATGCCCTCGCGCAGCCGCCGCGCAAACACGCTAGCGATGGTGGGACGCTCGTCCTGGACGACGGCTTCTTTTTCAACAATGCTGGCCAGCGTCACCCATTCCATGAAGCTGTAGGGCGATCGCCCTTCGTCATAAATCGGCAGGGCGATTTGCTCAAAACGGCGAAGCATTTGGTCAATTGCCAACTCAGGCGTAAGCTCTCCCGCAAACTGATAGGTATCGGGAAACAGAAAGCCCTCCAGCATGGGCAGATTTTCGGGTAGCCACGGAAAGCGATCGCGCGGGATATCTTGTGCGGCGGCCATGAATTCCTCGGCGGGGAAGTAGCCCTGCGCCTCGAAATACTCCGCCATTTGGCGAATCGTCCAGCCTTCGGGAATGGTGAAGCTGTTTTGCACGACTTCGCCCCGCCAGATCTGGTCGGCGATCGCGGGCAACGGCTCAGCAGGCGAGAGGGCGTAGATCCCTGCCTGAAAGCTACCCGGCCGCTTTTGCAGCGTTTGCCAGCGCGTCCACAGGTTCCATGCCTCAGTCGAACGGATGATGCCTTTGTCTTTTAGGGTTTCGCCAATTTGCTGGGCGGTGCTGCCTTCGGGAATTTCGACCCGCACGGCTGCGTCTTCTGGAGGGTTGCCACTATGGGTCGCCTGAGTTGCCGGGGCGATCGCCCCCAGCCACCAGCGCCAGCCCTGCCAGCCGCCCAGCAGCAGCGCCACCAGCACCAGCGCCAGCAGGATTACCCCCTTAGACCATCCAGAAAATCGCTTGACCGACATTGTTGTTTTCTCCAAACCCAGAGCTGCCGAACCCAGAGTGTTGGGGCGATCGCCCTGCGGGTTTCTACATTAAGCACCGGAACGCAGTCTAAACCCTAGTCTAGCGAGAGTCTACGAGTCTAACGGCGGCAGCCCTACAATCCGCCTCCCGATCGATTAACGAACTGATAGCGAGCTGACTGATAGGACGGCCGACGGGTTCCACCGCTAGGCTTTTTGTGGGGCGATCGCACACGCTAACGGATTAACCAAATCAGTTAACCAAATCAGTGAACGCCTCTCCAAAAAACTCATCCAAGGATTACGCACCCCAAATGACTCAAAATTACTCAAACGAGTCAAACAACTGCTCCTCTAGCTGCGGGCGGATTGCCTGAAACTCTTCTGGAGAGAGCAATTCAGGTTCGCCGCTAGCGTTGACGCGGGCAAAGAACATGAGCGGATCGAGGGGCGTGCAAACGTCGTATTCCTGCTCTTCGTGATAGAAGGAGGTCAGCCGCTGAAACTGCTCAGAATCCACCAGGCCGCCTTCTTCGCCCACGTCAATCGTGATTACGTCTTCTTCGGAAACATCGGGCAGGTCGCCCACCGCCGTCAGCGTGTAGGCCGTGCGCTTGAGGGTCAAATCTTGTTCTGCTAGCACAGCCCGAGCGGTTTCAAAAATCTCTTCAATCTGAGTATCGGCCAGGTCAACAAGCGTCCCTGCATCTTCGTCTTCGTCGTCTTCCCAGGCAAAGATTTCAATCGGCGAATCGACTGGCAGCAGCAACAAGTAGGCTTGTCCGTCTACTTCGACCGAATGCTCCACATAACAAACGAGCGATCGCCCGGCCTCGTCTGTCAGGCTGACGGTAGGCAACTCCTCTTCCAAATCGCCCTGGTTTGTCTCAAAGTCATCATTATTTTTCCCGACCTTTGCCATGCCAATATCCTTAAAAAAACTTCGCCAGCAAGAGTTCACAAGCGCATTGCTACTGAAAACTTTACCGCATCGCTGCGCCGCAATTGATGAAAAGGTGGATTCTGGTGGACTCTTCGGCGGATGGAAAACAGGAGCAGCTTTGGATTTTGGGTTTTGGGTTTTGGATTCTGGATTTTGGATTCTGGATTTTGGATTCGTAGACTCTCGGATCGGGTCGCAGGCTAGGTCTGAGTGGGCGATCGCCCGTCTAGCCACTGCTGCAAGATAATGGCGGCGGCTTTGCGGTCGATCAGCGCCTTGTTGTAGGAGGGCGATCGCCCCTCCGCATGGATTAATTCCTCAGCGGCATAGGAGGTCAACCGCTCGTCTACATATTCCACGGGTAGATTCAGCGCGGCTCCTAGCCGCTCGGCAAATCGCTGCACCTGCCGCGCCTGCGCCCCCACTTCGCCATCCAGCTTGTAGGGCATTCCCACCACCAGCACCGTTGCCCGCCGCGCCTCGACCAGCTTCCGCAGCCGCGCCACATCCTCGGCAAAAGATCGCCGCTCGATCGTCTCTAGACCCGTGGCAATTAGCCCCGTGCCGTCGCAGCCTGCTACGCCGATGCGCTTCCTGCCCACATCCAGCCCCAGCGCCGAGATCCGCGTCATGCCGTAGAACTTAGTTGAGATCAGTGAGTTGAGATCTAGTTGAGATCTGGTTGAGATTCAGTGGGAATCTTGGTTGAGATTCTGGTTGAGATTCAGTGGGAATCTTTAGTTAGAATCCTTAGACAACCCTGGTGGCTTGGTGTCGGACTTGCCGTTGCCGTTGCCCGACTCCAGCGAGAAGCGACTGGGCACTGGCTTTCGCACAGGCTGGAGATTTTGCAGCACGTCGGTTAGTTGCAGCCCCTCTAGCGGCTTGGCTTCCCGCAGCTTGTGCCACACCGAGCGCGACATCATCAGCGTGTGGTGGGTTTGCTCTGCACCCAGTTGTTGCAAAAAGTCTTCCCGCTCCGGCTGATAGTCGGCCGAATCGACCATGAGCGCCTGCTCCGGATAGCCCCGCACCACCTGCGCCATCTGGCAAAATAGCTCTGGATAGAGCCAAGTATAGGCGGGGTGAACCGTTAGCTTGGCTTCGTGGGGGTGGCTGCCGTCTTTACAAAGTTGCAGCCGAAAATAGCCGATCGCTGCTTTGCGCTGCGGCTCGAACACGTAGCCGCTAACCACATGCACCGGAGTTAGCCAACTCCCCACCCCGTCCGCGACGCTGCCCAGCAGGCCAGTCTTGAAATCGGTGATGTGGCGATCGAACACTTGACGGACGTGGGGCGGCATCGAGGCCGTGTCCAGTTGGCACAGCAGCCCTGCGTCGGCATTGCCCACGGGCAGCAGGTTGGGCAAATCGGGCTGTCGCTCGGCTAGGGCTTGCCACAGCTCTGGGGCGATCGCCCAGTAGGTCATCTGCGCCAGCGGTTGAAAGCCTGTTTTGCGGCATAGCCCAATCACTGAGTTGTCGTTGACATCCACTTCAATCAGCCAGGTACGGGCTTCCCAAATGGCTTGCAGGCAGTAGCGCAGGAGTTGGGAACCCACGTCCATCAGCGAGGTTTGTCTGAATTCGCCGGGGGAATATTGCCCGACCGCAATTTGCTCAATCCGCCAAGTGCTGCGTGTGCGGTTGAACGGTGAAACCTGAATCACCCCGCGCACCTGATCATCTTGCTCAGCAACGTAGGTTGAAAGCAGATGTTGCAGCGGATTGGGAAACAAACTCAACCCCTTGAGCAGCCCGTACCAGCGTCGGAGCTGCTGCACTCGCTGCGTCACCTCCAGACGGTTGCTCTCGGTGTCCGTTTCTAGTGAATCCAGCATCAACCGCTCCACGACTTCCAGGTCGCGGCGAAGCAGCGGTCGAATTTGCAACTCAGGAGTTTCCGCAGGAGATGAGGCCATCAGGGTTTGAATAATTGCACTGACTCTATGCTACATCCGAATCACGGGTTAGGGGAGGGTTTGCGGTGACAGAGGGTCGGGGCGGTGGGACGATGGGGGAGTTCGCCCGAATATCCAAATTAATACTCAATGAATACTCAAAGAATACTCAAACTGGGCGAATACTCAAACTGGGCGATCTTGCACAAACCCTGCGGGGAGAACGATTAGCGTGTTCCCCTGGCGGCCGACGACGTGAACCGTCTGCCCAACGGCGATCGCCACGTCCGAAAC
This sequence comes from Thermoleptolyngbya sp. M55_K2018_002, assembly GCF_015295965.1. Lineage (NCBI taxonomy): Bacteria > Bacillati > Cyanobacteriota > Cyanophyceae > Oculatellales > Oculatellaceae > Thermoleptolyngbya > Thermoleptolyngbya sp. M55_K2018_002. Next base: position 1,410 of record NZ_DVEA01000420.1, on the reverse strand, counting down.
CTGGCTGCGGGCTGACCAAATCGTGCCTTCATAGGTCACCTCCCCAACCCCGCCGCGTGGAATCGTCACAGAGACCTGTGCCTCGCTCGGAGCCGCCAGATCTTTAGACGATTGGGGCACTAGCCCGCGCATGACGATCGCCAGCGCCACCGACAAAATGCCCCACAGCATCATCTGAAGGCCGACGCTGGGCAGGCTGAGGGCAGCGATTGAGGTAATAATGGCCGCAATGCCCAGCGCTGTGATGGTTGGCTCAAACACCAGCAAATTCAAAAACAAGCAACACATTCCTCCCACCAGCCAAAGCAGGTAGGCAGGCTGATTGAAGACGGACTGCATCATGGTAGAAAGCTCCCGCGCATGGAAGACGGCAGACCGGGAAAGGAGGAGGATTTGGGAGCAGGCCAGCCGCTATGTTTCAAGACTACACGCTGGCGATCGCCAATTACAGGCAGTCCCGGCGAAAGGCTTCTGGCTTCTGATGCGCGATCTCAGTCTGGGCGATCGCCGGTAAAGCGGGGTTCAGCAGACTGCTAGGAATCAGCAGTCGCCCAAGGCCATGAGCAGAAGGAAGTTCTGACTCGCTTGACTAGATTCGCTTGACTAGACTCGCTTGACCAGACTCGCTTGACTAGAATAAACGGTATTGCAGTATCGGGTTGGATCATCACCTATGGCACACAACCTGCTCAGCGACGACGCAATCGTGACGGAACTGGACATCAGCCATCTGGTTACCGAGGACGACACACCAGTGGACAATTTTCAATCCGAAAAACAGCAACGACTTCTGGTAGAACCGCTGTATAGCTCTTGGTCGCCGGGAATCCCGTTTATTGCCGCCGCCAATGTGGGGGTGTTCTATGCCCTCAAGCAAGATCCGATTGTTCCCGATGCGATGCTGAGTTTGGGGCTGGAAATGCCAACAGATTGGAGCCAGAAGCAAAACCGCTCCTACTTTGTCTGGGAGTTTGGCAAAGTGCCGGACGTGTGCATTGAGATTGTCTCCAATCGAGAAGGAGATGAACTCGCGCTGAGCCGTAAATCTCAGCAAAAGGGCAAAACCCTGAGCAAGAAAGACCTCTATGCCCGCATTGGGGTGCCCTACTACGCTGTGTTTGATCCCCTGGAACAGCTTCAGGCTCCAGACGAGATGGATGGATCGCTGCTGCAAGCCTGGGCTTTGAGGGAGGGGCGATATCACCTGTTGCAGCCGCCCGTCTGGTTAGAAGCGGTGGGGTTGGGGTTGACCCTCTGGGAAGGCGAATTTGAAGGAGTAAGCGGACTGTGGTTGCGCTGGTGCGATGCCCAAGGGCAGGTGATTTGGACTGGAGCAGAGGGACAAAACGCCGAACGCCAGCGGGCAGAAGCCGAACGCCAGCGGGCAGAAGCCGAACGCCAGCGGGCAGA
>NZ_DVEA01000011.1:0-9570 GCF_015295965.1 Thermoleptolyngbya sp. M55_K2018_002 | reverse complement strand
TGCTGCAAGAGCCAGAGCAGGCGCGACAGTTTCAGCAGCTTCGAGAATTGGGCAAGGATCTGGAAGGCAAGCTGCAATCTTTTGGCGGCCCACGACGCGACTGGGAGCGTAGCGAGTACAACCTGGGCAGCACGCTAGAAGACTATCCCTTGCGGAACCTGCGGATAGGGCTGGGCAGTTGGCGAACCATTCTGCCGCGCAAAGCCAGTGATGCGATCGCCCATGCGTTTCTGAAGCACGGCGCATCGGTATGGGTGCTGCGAACGAACCAGGTTGGCGGATTCGATCCAGATATCGAACCGATTGCGCCGATGACGCTATAGCACGAGGTTTCGGAATGCAGCGACGAACGAGAACAGCACGGCGATGGGAACGATGGCTCTGGATTTTTGGGATTAGCGCGATCGCCTTCGCGTTCATGCCTCTATACACGCCTCCATACACGCCTCTATACACACTCCTGCGAGATACGTCCCTGCAAGCCAGCGAACCTCCACAACATCTTTCGCTCTTCCCTTCCCAATACGCCTCCACGGTCATTGCGCCCTTCAACCAGCCCGACTACTACCCCATCGCCGCGCAGCCATCTGACGCTTATCGTCCGCTGGGGGACTGGACGGGTCGGCTGATTTTGCCCAGTGCAGAAGCGTATCAGCGAACCGCCGCCGCGACGCAGGAAACCGACTGGGCCTGGCTAGAAGTTCACCTTGCGCCTGCGGAATATCGCGCCTGGGTGGGGCAAACCGTGCGCCTGGCCTGGCAGCCAACTCCCCTCACCCAGGCCTACGTGGACAAAGCTTCCCGCGATGTGCGGTTTCCGCCCGCTGTGCAAAAGACGCTGGAAAAGAGCATCATCCACCCGATTCGGCTAAATGGGCGCGATCGCGTCGGGCCGCTGCAATCGCTGGCAGGCGGGCATCCCTATGACGATGTGACAGTAGTGCTGCGTGGCCGGGTTACGCCGGAGGGACAACTTGGGGCATCGCCGACGCTGCGAGTGGTGCGCGAACCTGTGCAGGAAACCGGGCGATACATCGGGCTAGTGAAGTTTCTCGAACCCGCGCCGCCTGCAAATGCTGCCGATCTGCCTGCCCAGTGTCCGGGTGAACCGCCCTGCGAGAGTGATGATTTTCGAGTGCGCCACTACAACCCCTCCTCGCGCCAGTTTGACGGGGCAGAAGAAATCATTCGCGTTCCGCAACAGCCACAAGATAAAGACGGCGTGTTTAACGCAACGACTCGTGACCTAGTGCGATCGCCCGTCGCGGATGCAGGCTGGTATATTACCGGGTCGCCCGATCGCACAGGGAAATTCACGGTGCAATCCATGCAGCCACGAATGCTGGTGCAACTCCAGCCCCAGCAAACAATCCTCGATTTTCGCAAAGGGCTGGATTACATTAACTTCCGCAACTGGCAGGATGCAGAGCAGCGCAAGGGAACGATTCAGAGCGTTCTGATTGATGCCAGCGCGAATACACCAGAGAACGCCAAAGCTGAATGGAAAGAGGGCGATCGCGCTTTGCTCATGCACCTATATGGCGGACGCGGCGGCAGCCACAAAGCCCGTGAATCGCTGATTCTGGGAACCTACGCGGGGCACTTTTCCTTTGGCTTGGGGCAGGTGGTGCGCGATCCATTCACAAACGAACTCATCTTTAACCTGGACTACCTCCAGGTCTATGGCAACGGCTCCGACGGCACTCTCTCTGGCGCAAACACCTGGCACAACTACATGGGCAGCTTGATTCGCGGCAAGGCTGGGACGCGCCCCGTGTCGGATGTGCTAATCAAGCTCGACACGCTGACCGAAGACTACGACTTTGGCGGTACTCGACTGTCCTTTTTTAACGAACTGCTGGGCGAACTGAGCCTGATCGGGGCCCGCTATCGCATTGGCGACGGCACGGGCGATTCAACCATTACCTCGGCTGCGTCATGTGTGCAGGACTCGGCGCAGGGAATGTTTCTGGCGATTCAGCGCTTCCGCCAGACCGTTGCCCAAAATCCACAGGTGACAGAATGGCTGCGGGCAAACCCCAATAACCCGACCACGCAGCGATTTCGGCGATTGGTGCGGCTGGGTAAAGATCTGGCTGACCAACTCATGCCGATGGGGGTTCTCCGCTGGGATTGGGCGCAAAATGCCGATGTGTTGATGGGCGTGCGTTTCCCAGAGGGATCACTACGCGCATCGCCCGAAGAAGATCCTGGCGAATTCATCAGCATCGACGATTTCCAAATCCGCAATCTGCTGACGGGGCTGATTAGCTGGCGCACCGCTATGCCCCGCCAGGCCCACGACGAACTGGCTATGCTGTTTCTCACCAACGGCGCAACGCTCTGGTTTCTGCGGCCCAACCAGGTCGGCGGCAACGACCCCGGCATTGCGCCCCTAGAGGCGACGCTGATTTTTGGCGGCTGGAAATTACCCTTCACGGAACTGCCCCTACTCACGTTCCTGGTGCATCGCACCTTCGGCGGTGCGACGATTCCTCGCGTGGTGGATTGGCTGGTCATGCTGACGGTCTTGCTGGCGTTCGGCGTGGTGGCGATCGCCACCACACGCGCTGTTCAAAAAAACGCTCCATCTCCTGCCGTCAAACATCTCCTGACCTGGAACCCCGCCTCCTTATCTTGGGTGCAGACTTTGCTAACGCTGGTCAAATTTCTATTCGTACCTGCGTTCCTAGAAGAATACCTGTTTCGCGTTTTGCTGATTCCTTATCCCAAACCCTGGATTGCCGAATGGCGCTGGTGGAGCTGGGCGCTGCTGGCGCTGGGGTTATACGTGCTATACCGCTGGCTACGTTTCCAATGGACAAGGCCGCAAGACTCAGCGGCTCCCCTGCGACTGCTCCTGAGTGCGCTGCTGGGACTGGTCAGCATCCTTACCTACCGCCTCACCAGATCAGCTTGGACGATTATCGCCCTGCACTGGCTTGCCGTCAGCGGGTGGTGGCTGCTGCTGGGCGGCTGGCAGCACCCGCCGTCTGTCTCAAAGTGGCAAGCTGGCAGATAAGCCCAGATTAAGCCCAGATAAGCCCAGATAAGCCGGAACAAGTCCAGATAACTTATCCTTTTCCTATCTCCCATCCTATCGGGGAACCGCCACCTGACCCAACAGCGAGTTAATCACCTCATCCACCTGCTGCCCATCAAGCTGGGCTTCGGGGCGGAGGATGAGGCGATGGCGGAGAAGCGGACGGGCGATCGCCTTCACGTCGTCTGGGGTAACGAAATCGCGCCCCTCTAGCCATGCCCTGGCTTTGCTGGCTTGCAGCCAGGCCACAGCCGAGCGGGGCGATGCACCCAGCCCCAGATCCGGATGCTGTCGGCTCCGCTGCACCAGCGCCAGCAAATAATCCACCAGGGCATCGGTCATTTGCACAGCGCGAACCTGCTGACGGGCTTTCAGCACTTGCTCAACCGACATGACGGGCTTGATTCGGCTCAGGTCGAGCCGCCGATTTTGCAGTCCCGCCTGCGCGTTGACCAGCATTTGTCGCTCTGCCTTGGGGTCGGGATAGTCCACCACCAGCTTGAACAAAAAACGATCCAGTTGAGCTTCGGGCAGCGGATAAGTTCCTTCAAACTCCAGCGGGTTTTGCGTGGCAATGACCCAAAACAGGTCTGGCAATGGCAAACTCTCGCCATCCAGCGTCACCTGCTGTTCTTCCATTGCTTCTAGCAGGGCCGCCTGGGTTTTGGGCGGGGTGCGGTTGATTTCGTCTGCCAGCAAAATCTGGGTAAAAATCGGTCCCTTTTTCAGGCTAAAGCTGCGCGTATTCAGGTCAAAAATATTTGTCCCCAAAATATCCGACGGCAGGATATCAGGCGTGAGCTGAATCCGCCGAAAGTCGCCCTGCACTAGCCGCGCTAGCACCTTTACCATCAGCGTTTTGCCCGTTCCCGGCACACCTTCTAGGATGACGTGCCCGCCACACAGCAGCGCCACCAGCAATTGCTGCGACAGGGCAGCCTGTCCAACGACGACGCGATCGAGCGCTTGGGCAAGGGTCTGGAAGGGGTTGGACATAGAAAGTGGGGGAAAGTGGGGTGCTGGAGTAACAGATCTGGGAGGACTTTTTACAGGAGTTCCAGGAGGCCGAGCGAGCAGAACATCTGAAATCTTACTCTCCTGCTTTCATCTACTGGGTATACACAAGTCTTCTAGGCTTGAGCGGCGATGCTTTGATCCCCCCTTTACCCCCCTTAAACAAGGGGAACCGAACCCGGAGTGACCCGAAGCAGAGAGGGCTGGCTCGGAAGTCCCCCTTAATAAGGGGGATTTAGGGGGATCTTTCAGAACCTTATGAAAACAATCGAGAGGTCTGTCCGATCGTAGCCTCCTTTTATCCTTCCATCATCTCGCTATCTGCCGCCTGCGTGACTCCGTCACTCCAATCTGCCAATCAATCCACCAGTCCACTCATCCCGCCATCATGCCATCACTCCCGCCTCAACGCCTGCACCCGGCTCACCCAGTCCAGCAAAGCGCGATCGCCCAGCCGTTTCTTTCGCTCTGGATTCAGCAGACGGCGGAGTTCGGCGGCGGGGCGGCCGGTGTGCTGTTCCCAGGCGTGGGAGAGGGTGAGCAGGTCGGCGGGAATAGTGCCTAGTCCGAGCGATCGCTGGAGGTTGCTCTGTTCGGCTTTGCAGAGGGTGTCGATCACAAATTCGGTCGATTCGGCTTTGCGGAGGACGGTGCCGAGGGCCTGGATGTAGGCTTCGCTGTTGTCCAGTTTTGGGGGTGGGTCAGGCAGCGGCTTTCCCATGCGGCGATTGCCAGCCCACACCGCCAGCGCCAGCAGCACCAAGGATTGCACAACCAGCAGCGCGATCGGCGTGCGGCTCAGGTATGCCCAAACGGATTGGGGCGATCGCCCGGTCGCAGCCTCTCTCTGGGGGGCACGATAGCCGTGGATATATTCGTCTACCCAGACGGGATACCCCGGTTCTGTCACCAGATTGGCCAGAAACGAGAAATTTCCCGGCTCGTCCTGATAGGCATTGGCGGCCAGGTGGGGCGTGGCAACGCGGATGACTTTGCCTGCGCCCACTGTCTGCTCCCACGCAACGAGTCCAAACGGATCGCTCAAGCGGGCATTGAGTCCGGGCGACGGAGCCTGACGGCGGGGGGTTTCCACGGTCACCTCGCCTTGGGGGGTGGGCAAGACCGATCGAAAGGGTGCGCCCGTGACGGGCGATCGCACGCCCACCAGCACCAGCACGTTGCCCCGCCGCAGCCAGTCCTCATCGGGGCGTAATAATTGCTCCACGAGCGGCGCAATGCCCACCAGCGTCATCGGCTCCGCTGGGCGATCGTTGAGGGAGGAACCTGCCCCCGGATTTTCTCCAGAGCCAGGGGCCGGAGGTTTGCCAGCGCCGCTCCCCGGACTCTGAGCATGGGCCGAAATGGGCATGGCTTCGGGCAGGCTGGAATCGGGCGGCGCCAGCAAGTCCTCAAACGGGCGCTGCCACCGCTGCACGGGAGTTCCCTGCGCCTGCATATAGGCAAACCAGGCTCCATAGCCGTCGGGGGCGCGGCCGTAGGTCGATCCGGTTCGCAGGCGGGTGCTGGGAGCGGCGATCGCACTCAAGACCACCAGCGTCGCCAGTGCAACTGATAGAACAATCCAGGCGCGACGGTTCAGCTTCATGGCAAATTCATGGCAACACTTCCGCAAGATTTCGACAAAATTTGCAAGATGGCTACTGGGAAGTCGAAATTTCCCGGTAGGCCCGCTCACACTGCTCGAAGGCTGCTGCCGAAACCGGAGTTGGGCTGAAACAGAGCCGCTCGTGGGTGCGAATTAGCACTTCATAGGGCTGAGCATTGGGCAGTGCATTCAGCAAGTGGAGATATTCGCCATCTGTGCGGCTGGGCAGGGGCGAAATCTGGTGGCGATCGCTCAGTCGATGCAGCGCGGCATGATACAGCGCTCGGCAGGCTTCTCGATAGTCGCCTTGGCGCTGGGCCGCCTGCGAACGGGCCAGCCATTCGGCAGTGCTGAGTTCCGGCGCTGGGGCTGGGGGCATGGGGGCGATCGCCCGGCCCTGCTGCCGCTGAAATGCCTCCCAATAAGGCCGTAGCCACTGCACAAGCCACCATGCAGCCCAAATTCCCAGCAGCCCCACAATCCCCCAGAACAGCGCCTGCAAGACCCACTCTGGCGGTATCCAGCCTAAGAAATTGGGGCGGTTCGGGCTTTCACCAAACAGCACCCACTCGATCCACTCGCCCACCTGCTGGAGCGATCGCTGCACCTGCCAATCCAGACTCGTTTTGGCAAAGGTGCCTGCGGCCTCTGGGGCTGCGGTGGCGATCGCCCCTGCTGAATAGACTGCTAGATAGACCGTTAAATAGACCGAAAGACTCCCTGCAATACCCATCGCATCGGCTGTTCACTCTCTCCCTAACATATCAGGGGGCAAGGGAATCGACACAATTGCCGAATCAATGGATGCTTTCTGGAAGGCAAACAGGTCGTTTTGCTTCAAAAATGAGTCACCAATGAGCCACCAATGAGCCACAAATGAGTCGCGGACTGGAAGCCGCAATTCTGCGTTTTCTGTCGGAATGAAACTTTAGGATCAATTTGGGATCAAGAATCTTCCCATTTTGGCGAAATTAGCATTGGCTGAATATGCAGGAACCTGTATCCTGTAACACGAAGGGAGTTTTGATCCCTGCTGTGGTTGGCTCAAAATCTGGCTGGTTTTGATGCTGATCTTACAGACCAGGTTATAGACCAGGTTGCAGACCAGGATTATGCTGCCCGGTTCGCCCGCCTGACGGACTTGCCTCCGTAACCGCTGCCACTGTACCCCCTAAGCTCCCGACTTGGCTCCTGATCTCATGCGTGACGACTGGCTTACCTCCAGCCACTTTGTAATGTTTGGGCTGTTGATCGGGTTTGCGATCGCCCATAGCGGCCTCGCGGCCTTGCGTCCCTATGCCGAAAAGCGCATCGGGGCACGTCCCTATCGAGTGATTTTTGCGCTAGTCAGCCTGCCCCTAGCCACGTTGCTCATTGTCTACTTCATCCAGCACCGCTACGACGGGCTGCGACTTTGGAATGTGCAGGGTGTGCCAGGGGTGGAACCGCTGGTGTGGGCGCTGTCGGCGATTTCGTTCCTGTTTCTCTATCCGGCTACGTTTAATCTGCTAGAAATTGCGGCTATTCAAAAACCTCAAGTTCATCTCTATGAAACGGGCATTATTCGGATTACCCGCCATCCACAGATGGTGGGACAGGTAATCTGGTGCATTGCCCATACGCTTTGGCTGGGGACGACCTTTATGCTGGTCACGTCTGCGGGGCTGATTCTGCATCACCTGTTTGGCGTGTGGCATGGCGATCGCCGCCTGACCCAGCGCTACGGCGAAGCGTTTGCAGCGGTCAAAGCCCGCACATCGGTCATTCCCTTTTTGGCAATTCTCGATGGTCGTCAAACGCTCGAATTCAAAGAGTTTCTTCGCCCCGCCTATGTCGGCGTGGCGATTTTTGTATTGTTATTCTGGTTTGCCCACCCGCTATTCATCCAAGCAACAGGTAATCTAGGGTAATAGTGTGATCCCCGATTGATCCCCTACTGGTTTTCAACTTTTCTTCTTAAAAACTCCTATGCCACTCTCCGTTAACGAAAGCAATTTCTCGAAAGAAGTTTTGGAATCTTCGACCCCAGTTCTGATCAACTTCTGGGCCCCTTGGTGTGGGCTATGTCGGCTCATGAACCCGATGCTGAATCAGCTTCAGGCAGAATGGGGGGGACAGATCAAGCTGGTGACGATCAACGCCGATGAAAACTTTAAGCTGGCAAATACCTATCGGCTGACGACGCTGCCCACGCTGCTGCTGGTGGAAGGGGACAGGGTGCTGCATCGGTTTGATCACTTCGCCAGTCGAGACGACATCCGCAATGCCTCCGAGTCTTTCCATGCGGTGCTTGCTTCTCTGCTGGGCAGCTACAGCTACACGGCATAGCACGCCTGGCGAGTTTGCCATACCCCAATTCGTATACTCCAGATATCCTTCGTCGCTGCACGGATGAGCCTGTGCAGCGACCGCCCCTCAAGTCGCCTCGCAAGTTGCCCCGCAATTACGTCTTTTCAATCAAGCCTTTATACCAGGGCGTTGACGTGAAGCTGCCTGTCTAGAATTCTTCTAAGATTTTTTCTTCTAAGCCTTTTCTAAGCCGCTTCAGCCATTGCCAGCAGCACCTTGCGAATCACTGCTGGCGTAGCCTGGTCAGTCTCAATTACCGTGCCGATTTGCGTCGGCAGGATAAATCGCACTTGGCCCGCCTTCACCTTCTTGTCGGTTTGCAGGGCGGCGATGATGTCTTCTAGGTCGAGTCCGGCGGGCAGGCGCGTAGGCAGGCCTGCTTTCTGAATCAGCGCGGTTTGGCGACGGTTAGAGTCTGCATCCCATAGGTTCAGTTGGAGGGCGATCGCCCCTGCCGCCACCATGCCAATGCCCACCGCCTCGCCGTGATTCACCAATTTATAACCCGTCAGGCTTTCCACTGCGTGCCCAATCGTGTGCCCGTAGTTGAGAATTGCCCGCAGGCCCGCCTCCTTTTCGTCCTTGCTGACAACGTGCGCCTTCGCCTGACAGGATCGCGTCAAGATCGTCTGCATGAGTTCTGGCGAAACATAGCGCTGCTGATCCAGCCGCTTTGCCTGCTCTAGCTGTTGAAACAGGTCGGCATCCCAAATCACGCCATACTTGATCACCTCTGCCATGCCTGCGCGAAACTCGCGGGGCGGCAGCGTCGCCAGCACCTCCGGATCAATCAGCACCAGGCGCGGCTGGTGAAACGCGCCGATTAGGTTCTTGCCGTGGGGATGGTTTACCCCGGTTTTGCCGCCGATGGAGGCATCTACCATCGCCAGCAGCGAGGTCGGCACTTGCACAAACCGGATGCCCCGCAGCCAGGTGGCCGCCGCAAAACCCGCCATGTCGCCCACTACGCCGCCGCCCAGCGCCACAATCGCTGACGATCGCTCTAGCCGATGGGCCAGCGCCACATCGTAGAGCTTCTGAATCGAACCCAGCGTCTTGTAGCGCTCACCCGCCGGAATCAGCGCGTGGCACACGTCGAAGCCGGCCGCCTCCAGGGAGGCGATCGCCCCTTCGCCATAGCGCCGAAAAATCATCGGGTTCGACACCAGCATCAGCTTGCGCCCCAATCCCAACGGCTGGAGACAAGTTCCCAATTGCGACAGACCGCCGGGGGCGATCGCCACCTCGTAGGAATTTTGCGGCAGATCCACCGAAATCACAGCGTTCATCAATCCTGCTTCGCTCCGTAAGACTGCCAATAGCCCAGGGTTTCATCTTTGGGCGGGCCCCCCACAGGCGGCGGCACGACCTGGCCCGCAGCATGGGTCGGCGGCACCCAGCTAATCGGCGGCGGCAGCACCTTCTCGGTCGAGCCTCCACCCACCGGGGGGGGCACCGAATGCGGCAGCGGCTGAGACCCGATAGGCGGCGCAATGCTGTAATCCGACGGGTAAGCGCCCACGGGCGGCGGCAGATGCGGCTGCTGCGGGCGAGAGCC
>NZ_DVEA01000017.1:0-9571 GCF_015295965.1 Thermoleptolyngbya sp. M55_K2018_002 | reverse complement strand
ATCCCCCTAAATCCCCCTTAAAAAGGGGGACTTTAAGGCGGTTTCCCCCCTTTTTTAAGGGGGGCTAGGGGGGATCTCTGAGTGCTTAACATTACAGGCGATCCCTTTTCAAACACCCTCTTACACCCCAAATTCCCGCTTGAGTTGGGCGACCCAGGACTTTACGCGCTCGTCCGTCAGGTCAGACTGATTATCTTCGTCGATTGCCAGTCCTACAAACTTGCCATTGCGTACCGCTTTCGATTCGTTGAAGTCATAGCCATCGACTGGCCAGTAGCCGACCGTTGTGCCTCCCAGCGACGAAATCTTTTCCTCTAAAATGCCCATCGCATCCTGAAAGTTGTCTGCATAGCCGACCTGATCGCCCGCGCCAAAGTACGCAACCTTCTTGCCAGAAAAGGCGATCGCATCTAGCTCGTCATAGAATCCTTCCCAATCGCTTTGCAGTTCGCCAATATTCCACGTCGGACAGCCCACAATCACGCACTCATACGCTTCAAAATCCTCAGGGCTGGCATCGGCAATGTCGATTAGTTCCACTACACCATCTCCGCCAAATTCCTTTTGAATTTGTTCTGCAATGGCTTGGGTATTGCCCGTTTGCGTTCCAAAAAATAGCCCAATCTTCGCCATAGTTTCTCCGACTTCTATCCATTGAACGTTCTAAAGAAAAGTGTTCTCCTCTCTCAATGGATCGTTGGAGCCATAGACACTCATGATCACATTCCGCTAAGCGTTCGGCAATCTTGCAAACCGCCTGCATTTTTGCCTGCATTTTTGCCTGCACCTTAGCCTGCACTTTTTAGCCTGCGCTTTAGCATACAGTTCGAGTCTACAGATCAAGCCTGTGCTGCAAGCCTACACCTCAATCGTATTCAGCGCCCGTTCCACACGGCGAAAATCGAAGCCCATTGCCCGCAGCGCGTGCCACAGGTGACCCTGCAAAAAGAAAAACGCCAGGAAGAAATGAGCATTTGCCAGCCAGCAGCGCGAGGTGTGTGCCCCCATTGGAAGCTCGACGGTATCTGCGAAATAGGGCGCAACACCGAGCTTGACCTCTAGCGGCGGCCCGTAGAACTCGACGGGATAGGCCAGCGTATTGACCGCACAGAAGTAGGCAGCGACGAAGCCGGCTAGCGCAATGCCGCCCAGCGAGTAGGATAAGATCGCTTCTCCGGAGAACGTTAGCACCTTCTTGGCCCAGTCCAGTGGCGGCACCAGGATATGCCAGATTCCGCCCCCAATTAGCATCAGACCCACATAGATATGCCCGCCGACCAAATCTTCCAGATTATTGACGCTAGCGAAATGGGTCTGGTAGCCATAAATCACTGCGGGGTCGAGGGTTGGGTTTGTCACCAAGCGCACCGTTTGCGTGGCTGCGTCGTATAGTCCGCCCCAATACATCGCCTTGGCCACCAGCAGCAGCGCTCCTGCACCCAAAAACAGCAGATGATGTCCGAGAATTATCCCAAGTTGTTTGGGATTATCCCAGCTAAAGTCGAAGAGGCGGGCGCGACCCGACGCAGCGGATAAATCTTCGGGGGCGCGGAAGGTATGGAACAGCGCTCCTGCACCCAAAACGGCTGACGAAATGAGATGCACGGCCCCGACTACAAAGTAAGGATAGGTATCGACCACTTCGCCGCCGCTGCCAACGCCCAGACCGAGCGTGGCCAGGTGTGGCAGCAGGATCAGTCCTTGTTCGCCCATTGAGCGCGTTGGGTCAAACCAGGAAATTTCAAATAGGGTGAAAGCACCGGCCCAAAAGGTAATGAGTGCAGCCTGGGCCACATGGGCTGCAATAAACAATCCAGAGAGATTGGCAAAGCGGGCGTTGCCGGCCCACCAGTCATATTTCACATCGGGATTATCGTAGGTTTGCATAAAGACAACTGTCCTCACATGTTAGGAACTGCAAGTCATCGAGGATTAATGAGAAATATCCTCAATAAGAAGCCTACCCCACAAATCGGAATAGTTCTCAATAGCAGTCCATAAAGTTTTGTATCAATCGTCGCAGCAGGCACAAAAAAGAGGGCGATCGCCCTCCCTAACCCAGACTTCGTTTCTGCGTGGCCCAGTGCGTTCTACACGCGCCGCCGCACCAGATAAAAGCAACTGCTGTAGGCTTTGCCCTGCTGCATCGACCAGTTGCCCGTAAACGGCGTAACGCTGCTGTCGTCTGCGGCCCGCACCAGCACGCTGTATTGCCCAGGCTTGAGGGTATAGGTTCCCTCTGCTCCTTTTTCGGGGCAGGATCGGGGAGGCGTGCTGTACACCTGACAGTCGCGGCAGGGCGGCAATTCGGCAAACTGCGGTTCTGGCCCGCTAAAGACAATGCGTAATACATTGGGCGAGTCGTTGCGAATTTTTACCACACTGCTGCTGTTGCCGGAAGACCCCAGGGGTTGTGGCGGCGGAATCTTGCCTGCGCCTGTTTCGTTGGCTTGGGCAACTAGCGTGCGGGCGATCGCCGCTTCAGCATCTCGCGCTTCGGTGGCGTTGGGATAGTCGTTCAGCACGCTGCCGTAATGCTGTATCGCGCCCGCGTAATCTTTTTGCGCCTCATCCTTTTTGCCACAGGCGAAGTGGAGTGCTGGGGCTTGGGTTGCGGGGTCAACCATGAGGTTTTGGTTCACCAGTGCCGTCATGCTGGAACAGACTTTTTCATCGGCCAGCGCGTCGGGACTATGCTGCTGAAACAGCGTCCTGGTCTGCTGTTGGACAGTTTCGCGGAGGGCAGTATCGGGGTTGAATGTCAAAAACTGGCTGTAGCTGACCAGCGTGGCGCTGGGGCCAGCCGCTGCTTGATCCGTGCCAATTTTCAAAAATTGTTCGCATTCGCCGCGCAGTGGGGTAGCGCGAGTCACGTATTTTTCAGCGTTGAGGTCTTGCAGGCGAGTAAATTGGGCGATCGCCGTTGGGCAGTCGCCTGTCTGGTAGGCGGCCTCGCCCTTGCGGTAAATTCCAGAGTTTCGCAGTTCTGGATAAACCACGCCGCCCAACAGCGCCAGCACACCGACCAGGCCCACCCAGAGCAGGGGGCGCTGGCGACGTGGAGACGCAGCAGGCGTAGCAGGAGGTGCAGTACGATGACTCATGGTTGGCTCCCGTTAGACGAGAAATGGGGTTACGCCAATTCCTATTGCCTACGCTGCTGCACCTATGTATTAACGTGAGAGGACGTTTGAAAAGTCCTACTGTTTGTAGCAAAGCGTGCAAGATCCCCCTCAAATCCCCCTTAAAAAGGAGGACTTTAAGGCGGGTTCCCCCCTTTTTAAGGGGGGCTAAGGGGGGATCTCTGAGTGCTTAACATTACAGGCGATACCTTTTCAAACACCCTCTGAGGTATTAACGTGAGTTCGAGGGTAGAAACGTTTGAAAGAAACGCTGAGGCTGGACTTGAAGTTAAAATAGCCCAGCCATGATTTCCATCGTATTGCGCCTCGATGTCATCCAAATCTTCTATAACCTTGACGACTCCTGCCAAGCGTCGGAGTCGAACTCATGTTCTGGCTAAGACAAGGGCGCGGTCTTCGCCAAATCGGTCTGCGCCACGTCGGACTGTAGGGCAGTCGAGGGCTTGGGTGTCGTTTGCAACGCCAACACTGCACAGGGGGCATGGTGCAACACATAGTTGCTAACGCTGCCCAGGAAAGCTTCCGTCAAGCCACTGCGGCCGCGCCGGCCCAGCAGCACCAAATCCGCATTCCACCCTTTCGCCAAGTCGCAAATGCCGCGTCCGGCATCGGTGCAGCGGTAGCTAAATTGGGTAGACACACCCTGGGCGATCGCCCCTTGACACAGATCATTCAGCCAGTCGCGTACCTCTTGGGTTTGCCGCTCTAGGTAGTTCTGCTGCGCTTCATAAGCTTGTGTCACCAGTTGTGGAGCTAGTCCCATTTCGCCTGGCAGCAGCATCGGGCCTAGGATCAAATCAGGGTTCAATGCGTGATACAGCATTAGCTCAGCGTTTTGCGTTTTCGCCAGCTCTAGCGCCTGTTCATAAATCGATTGCCCCAATGGAGATTGATCGAGTGCCGCCAAGATTTTCTTGAATGTCATAACGGTATCTCCCTACCAAATTGCAGCGAAGAGGGAATTTAACGAGGGTCATCATCAGAAGACGCGATGGAATGAATGCGTATTTCTGCCTACCTACAAGCTATCGCATTTTGCGTGGGTCATCTCAGGTTTGCAACAGGACTTTACGAGCTTGGGAGGTGGGAACGCAGGATGCAGGCTAAATTGCAGGCGGGCGGATCGAGACAAAATCGGCTTTGGTGATTTGGGCTTTGGCGATGCCGGGGAGGATGGCGAGGAGGTCGCTGCCGAGGCTGATGCGGGTGCTGACGCTGGAGCCGCTGCCCTGCTGCACGATTTTCAGCCGGGGAAAGCGTAGTCCGGGGGGGAGTCCGAGGCGATCGCCCCCATCCTGAAAATCCAGAATCCGGATTGACCCCGGCCCCCGCTCCAGCGCAAACACATCGCGCCCCTGGTTGCCCCGCAGTTTGTCGTTGCCCGTGCCGCCAAACAGCGTGTCGTTGCCGCGCCCGCCCGTGAGGGTGTCATTTGCGCCCAGTCCCAAGATCGTGTCGTTGCCGTTCAGTCCGGCGATCGCATCTTTCTGCGGCGTGCCAACCAGCAGATCACTCCCATTCGTTGCGCCTGCATCTTGAATGGTAATCGTTGCCAAATTTGCGTTCCCAATCAGCGTATCCAGTGTTCCCGCAAAGGGGTTATTCATGGGGGAAAGAGACAGCAGAATTGTTTCGTCTCCTTCCACAAATGCATCCCTGAGGATGGGAATTTCAATCGTCTTCTGGGATTCGCCAATGCCGAACGTGATCGTCTGCGGAAATGGCGCAGCGCCGAAATCTATATCGGGAGTTGCCGTTCCACCGGCGATCGCCACGCCGACCTGAGACAATCCCGCCAGCGTTCCGGTACGATTTAGCGTCAGGGTCGCAACGCCTGCGGTTTCGTTAATCAGCAGCGTGCTTTGGGCAAACTGCACGCTGGGCGCTGGCGGCAGGGGGGCGCTGGGCGCTGGGCGACGGCGGGTGTCATCAAAGGTGACGATGTGCGTGTGGTTGAAATTGCTGAGGCTTGAGCCATCACCGCTGCTGAGATCAGCTAGCTTAATCTGCTCGGTGGGGCCAGAGCCATCGGGATCGAAAAACAAGGATGCGGAAGAGTCACCAAAGCTACTTAAGGTAAGAATGAAGCGATGGTTGGCTGTAGTTGCGTTGCTGCCAATGACAAACTGGCTGGGTAAAATAGCGCTGTTGACAGTCAGCCCAACGTTGCGAAAGCTAGACGATTCTGCGGTTCCTATGTAGACACCAATTGTATCGTCTGCCAGGCTGAAGTCACGAATAAAATCGTCATCATTAAATCCGGGACGATAGGTGTAGAAATCGAAGCGATCGCGCCCATCTCCGCCTTCCGAAGTGTCTCGTCCTGGTCCACCCGATAAGTAATCATCCCCTGCATCACCAAACAACTTGTCGTTATCGGCTCCGCCCAAAATAACATCATTGCCGTTACCTCCGCTTAAAACATCTTGTTCGTCTGTAAAAGGGTTTTCAGAATCAGGGTTATCCAAGCCAGGGTCAGGATTGTCGCCATAGATGAGATCATCGCCCTCCATCCCATCAATTGTGTCCCAGCCTCCCTCGCCATAAAGCGTATCGTTGCCTGTACCACCATTTAGATAGTCACCTGCTGGGCGGGTATAGCTGGAATTTTGAAAATCTGTAATTCGGCTATTGCTGCCCCGCAGCAAGTCGTTACCAGCTTCACCGTAGAGCATGTCGTCGCCATTGCCACCTACTAGCCAATCGTCACCCTCTTCGCCCCGCACGGTATCATCGCTATCGCCTGTGTCAATTGTGTCGCTACCTGCCCCCGCATAGATCACATTGATGCCGCTAGTATCGCCAATGCCGCTGCCTGGAACGGTGTTATTTTCTGCTCCAAGCTGAATAGGCAACGGGCTTTGAGCATCTTCGATGATAATGATGATTTCCTTGAAGCGTCCGCCCGGAATGAGGCGAGGCGTGTTGAATGGGCGACTAGCACCATCAACTAAAAATGTTTTTGACAGGTAATCTGCCAATTGTTCTGGTTGAGGATAGGAAAATCGATAAGGGTCTGTGAAAACATCACCAGCGATTGCATCCCATGATTCTTTCAAGATATAAGTTTCCTGAGTAAAGCCGACTGTATCTGTCGGATCGAGCGATAGGGTAATCGTGTTAAATCCGTCTGTATCGTTGCCAATGCCGTCATTGTTGACATACAGCGGCAGAAAAAGCTGAGAGCGTCCCTGCAAATCCGCGTTAAAAGATAGCGGATCGATGGGGCTAAATGTTTCGCCTTCTGGCAGTTCCCAAACGGGTAAATAGTCGTTTATATCCCAGTCCACGCCGTCACCGTAGGGTGAGGAGTAGTTAACACCTTTTCCCTTGCCCTTCTTCTTTGCCATTGCAGGTTGTCTCCAGAAGTAATTCTCGAATATTCTCCAGGAAAAACTTGCATAATTCAGGAATTGATCGAAAAGTCTGAAGATTCTTGAAAACTCTCGTCAAATTAACGCTTTTAGCGATCTAGAGTGCCATTATGATCGAGAAAATGATTGGGCAGTGATTTGGATAGTTAATTCGGATAGTTGATTCGGACGCTTTAGCCATGCCGTCGCCTTTTCCTAGAATGGACCCCTATCTTGAAGGCTATCTCTGGTCAGGTGTACACAACGCCCTTGCCAACAAAATTCGGCAAATGCCCGTGCCGCTGCTGCGCCCTCGCTACACAGCGCGGCCGGAAGTGTACCGGGTCGAAGATACGTCGCCAGAGAGTGAAATTGGCATTTTGTATCCTGATATAGAAGTGCTTCAGGTGCAGCCGACTGAGGCGAGTCGCCAAACCGGCCCCGCGTCCCAAGGCGCAACGGCAACCACGCCTGCCCTCCTAACCCTGCCGCTGCTTCTACCCGTCGAGGTTCGCATTCCGACCATCGAGATTCGCGATACGGCTCAGAATCGGTTGATTAGCTGCATTGAAATTCTGTCTCCGGTCAATAAGCGAGAACCCGGCTTGAGCGAGTATCGCCGCAAGCGGCAACGGCTCTATCAAGCCAATGTGCATTTGATTGAGATCGATTTGCTCCGCAGAGGCGCTCGTCCGTATAATCATCCGCGCTTGCCTGTGGTGCTTTATCTGGTGACGTTGACTCGCGCCCATTCTGGATTAGTGGAGGTTTGGGCGATCGCCCTTGGGGATGAGCTACCCACCCTTCCCGTGCCGATGCAATCGCCCGATGAGGCAGTGCCGCTCGATTTGGGGGCAGCTTTGAGGGCAATCTACGACGAGGCCGCCTATGACTTGTCGATTGACTACCGCCAGCCACCGCCGCCACCCGCGCTCTCTGAACTGGACATGGAATGGCTGCGGTCACCAATTGAAAAGGCTTAGAAAAAATCGGGTGGACATCGCAATGGCACTTGCTGCTTCAACTTCCAATCAGGTCAACGATTTGCCCGTGTCCTACGCGGATGTGGCAGCGGCGGCGGCGCGGCTGGCGGGTGTAGCCCACCATACCCCCGTCATGACCAGCCGCACGGTGAACGATCGCACGGGCTGCGAGGTGTTTTTCAAGTGCGAGAACTTCCAGCGGATGGGCGCGTTCAAGTTTCGCGGGGCGTACAACGCGCTGTCGCAGCTTTCGCCCGAAGAGAAACAGCGGGGCGTGCTGACTTACTCATCGGGAAACCATGCCCAGGCGATCGCCCTCTCTGGCAAGCTGCTGGGCATCCCCACCACCATCGTCATGCCCGCCGACGCGCCCCAGGTGAAGCAGGATGCCACGCGGGGCTACGGCGCAGAAGTGGTGCTGTATGACCGCGCCGAAGCCGTGCGCGAACAAGTGGCCCAGCAAATCGCCCAGGAGCGCGGCGCAGTGGTGATTCCGCCCTACAACCATCCGCACGTCATCGCCGGCCAGGGCACGGCGGCAAAGGAACTGATCGAAGAGGTGGGCGAACTGGATTATCTGCTGGTGTGCTGCGGGGGCGGCGGGCTGCTGTCGGGCTGTGCGATCGCCGCCCACACGCTTTCCCCAAGTTGCCGGGTGATCGGCGTGGAACCCGCAGCCGGAGACGACGCGACGCGATCCTTTCACACCAAAACGCTGCAAACCGTGCAAAATCCCAACACGATCGCCGACGGCGCACGCACCCCCGCGCTGGGCAGCCTCACCTTTCCCCTGGTGCTGCACTACGTCCACGACATGGTGGCCGTGCCCGATGACGCGCTACTGCGGACGCTGTTTTTCCTGTGGGCGCGGATGAAGCTGGTGATCGAGCCAACGGGAGCGCTGGCGGCCACGGCTCTGCTGGAAGGCTACTTGCCGCAGGTGACGGGGCGCGTCGGTGTGCTGATCAGCGGCGGCAACGTAGACCTTCGGCAAATTGGGGCGCTGATGGCGGAAATCCTCCCCGCCGATAGGTGAGGAAACAGGAAGCCAGATGACAAAATATGAATGGGATAGCCATCTTGCTGCTTAACCCAACCCCAAATCCAAAACCCCAAACCCAAAATCCCAAATCTCAAAATCTAAATTCCTATGCCCCTGCGCGATCGCTTTCAACAACTCAGCGGCAAGACGCGGTTTGTCGTGTGCCGTATTTTTCTGCACCTAGCCGGCCGCGAGGTTGCGCCGCTGCTGGGCGTGCTGAACCAGGCTGGACAGCGGGCGATCGCCGCTGAGGGTGACCTGGACGCACTGGGCGAAGAACTCGTCACCATTTGTGACCACCTACTGGAATACGAATCCTACTGGCAATCCGCCGCCAACGAGGGCGATGTCTTCTGGGATGAGGGCGAGGCGGGCGACTACGTGACGGAACTCTTTACCGACTCGGCCCAGCGCTATGGCAGCGGTGCAGAACTGCTGGACTCGGACACAGAGGATGCAGAAACGCCGCTGATTCTGCCCATTACTCAAAACTTGGTGGTAATGATCACCGTCGCCTATGAAGGCGAAGTGCCTACCCTGGAAACCGACCTAACCAACGCCAGCGCCCTGCGAATGGGGCTAAAGTCCATCATCAACCTGCACCACAACGAAAAGCTGCGGGCGATTCAGGTGCATTTTTCCCCGGCGCAACTGGGCGACGAACTCACCTACGACGAGCTATTGCAGCACTACCCCGAACTTGTTCCCCTGTAGACTTCTAGCATGTTTGCCGAGCCTGTTTGCCGAGCCTATTTGCCGAGCCTGTTTCCTGTGGCGCTGTGACGGACTGCGCTTGGTTCAGGTCTTGCGTCTGGTTTAGATTAGAGTCAGGGCCGATTTTTGCCGATTTTTATTGAGCGTTCAGCCCGGTTCACTTGTTTTATCAAACCCTTGTCAACCTCAACGCCTGATAAGTTCCCTTCTTTGTTTCACCCATTGATTCTCATGATGCAGTTTTCTGTGCTTCGCAAGCTGGTTGCCCTCACGGCAGCCTTTACGCTGGCCTTCACCACGCTGGCCTGCTCGTCCTCTCTGGGAGATTCGGGGGGG
>NZ_DVEA01000373.1:0-9591 GCF_015295965.1 Thermoleptolyngbya sp. M55_K2018_002 | reverse complement strand
GCGTCCGAACGACTGACAGTGGCAACCTCTTCTTCGAGCAGTCGTTCACGATTACTATCAACGATTTGCCAGAAGGACCGCCACCGCCCGTCAATCAAGCACCCACGGCGATCGCCCTTAGCGCCACCAGCGTTAACGAAAACGTCCCGGTCGGAACAGCGGTTGGCACGTTTTCAACCACTGATCCGAACACAGGCGACACGCATACCTACACGCTGGTTTCTGGCACAGGAGACACCGACAACGCCAGCTTTACGATTGTCGGCAATCAGCTTCGACTCGCTATTTCGCCCGACTTTGAAACGAAAAATAGCTACTCGATTCGCGTCCGCACCACCGACAGCGGCAACCTGTTCTTTGAGCAGTCGTTCACCATCACGATCAACGACCTGCCAGAGCTTCCACCTGTTGTAAACCAACCGCCCACAGATATTGCCCTCAGCAGCCTCAGCGTCCTGGAAAATGTTCCACCTAACACAATCATCGGCACGTTCGACAGTTCCGACCCCGACCATTCCAGCGGGTTCACTTACACCCTGGTCAGCGGTGCAGGCAGCACAGACAACGCTACGTTTCTAATCGAGGGCGATCGCCTCCGCATTCGGTCTTCGCCCGACTTTGAAACAAAACGCTCCTACAGCATCCGCGTCCGCACCACCGACCCCAGCGGCGGCAGCTTTGAAAAAGTATTTATCATCAGCGTGCTGGATGTGGATGAAACGCCACCCAATGTTTCAGCCTCAATCGTGGTTGACCTAAATGGCACGGCTGCGGGAATCGACTTCAGCATTGGTGCGCCAACGGTTGCGTCGATCAAAGTTGCCGCGCCAAACGCCACTATCACCAAAACCAGCCCCACTAACCTGACCCAGCTCGTGGTCAACCTGACCAATCCAATTAATGGAGCCAGCGAGCGCCTGATCGCCGATGTCAGCGGCACTAACCTGCGAACCAACTATGATCCCACGGGCGTACTCACGATCTGGGGCAGCGCTCCTGCTTCGGTCTATCAGCAAGTTTTACGCACCGTCACCTACGAAAACTCGGCGGCTGTTCCCAACACATCGACTCGGACGATTTTTGCCGCTGCCTCCGACGGGCAAACCTTTAGCCCCATTGCCCGCACCACGCTGAATTTTGTGGGGCTGCGGCAGGTCGATGGCACGAATGGGGACGATGTGCTGGTGACCACGCCAAACACCGACCTGCTTTCGGGCCGAGCCGGAAATGATATCGTCCGGTCTACACTGGCGAACTTGCGGCAGCAGGACGTGATTCGCGGTGGGCCGGGGGTGGATACCTTTGTGCTGACGGATGGCACGGGCACGATCACCGTCAATGTCGGGAATTTCAATAGCCAGCTTCCTGACGTTTCTCCGGGTACGCTGGTCACCGAGTTTGAAGTCTTTGATCTGAGCGGGTTCCGGGGCAATGCGCTGATGATTGGCGCAGATAATTTTGATGATTATCTGGTGGGCGGCATTGGCAATGACACGCTGAATGGCGGCACGGGCAACAATACGCTCATTGGCGGACTGGGCAATGATGTCTACATTGTCAGGAGTCCAGCGGACACGATTGTTGAACGCCCCAACGAAGGCAACGATACGGTGCAAGCCGCCGTGAACTATACGCTGCCGGATCACGTTGAGAATTTGGTGCTGATTGATAACGCCAGAACCGGCACGGGCAACGCGCAGAACAACCGCATCACGGGTAACGCGCTGAGAAATCTGCTGCGAGGCGGCGCGGGGAACGATACGCTGCTGGGGCTGGCCGGTGCGGATACCCTGCTGGGAGAGGAAGGCAACGACCTGCTGGATGGTGGTCGTGGCCGGAATATCCTGACAGGCGGACAGGGGCGAGATACATTTGTGTTTGGCGTGGGCAGGGGGCTGGGTCGCAGCATCGTGACAGACTTCAATCTGCGTCAAGATCGGATTCTGGTGCGGGGGACGGGGCTATCGGCCGGACGAATCGATGCCGCCCAGTTTATTCGGGGGACAAGCGCCCGTCGCCAGAGCGATCGCTTCATTTACGATGCCGCCACGGGTCGCCTGTTCTTTGACCCCGACGGCACGGGCAACCAGCGTCAGGTGTTGATTGGCACGCTGAGCAATCGACCGTCGCTGGGCGCAGGGAATATTATTGTGGGGTAGGTTTGCATAGCCCATCGCATTCGCATTATGGAGCGAGGTATAGCCATGACCCACACCCTTGCTGAGCCGGAGGTTTATCAGGGACAGTTTGGTGAGTTCACGATTACGAAGGGCGATCGCCTGGGGGTCGTCCTGTATCGGGCGGCGCTGATGGTAGCGGCGCTATGTTTTGCAGCAGGCACAGGGCTGGTGCTGGGGCGCGGCGATGACCCGACGGTGCTGCGGTGGCTGAGTCCGCTGTATACGCTGTTTTCGCTGGCGCTGGGCGCGAGTCTGCTGCTGATTCACATTTACATGAAGCCGCTGCATCGGGCGCTTCAGGCGTTTTGGCTGGTGGGGGCGATCGCGGCGATCGCCGTTGCCCACCTGTATCCAGAGCCATTCGTGCAGTCGGTCTATCTGCATCCGCAAACCCTTCTGGGCGTGGGGTTTACCTTTGCTGCGCTGACGGGCATTTTCTTCAAAGAAGCGTTTTGCTTTAACCGTCTGGAAACGAAACTGCTCACGCCCCTAGTGCCGCTGCTGCTGCTGGGTCACCTGGCGGGGGTATTGTCACCGGGCATCGAGAGCAAGCTGCTATTGGTTTGGGCGATCCTGATGGTAATCTTTGCGGCTCGGAAGTGTGTCCAGGCAATCCCGCCGGATATCGGCGACAAGAGCGTGTTTGAATACCTCCGGCGGGAAAGCCAGGTCGCTAAATCAGCTCAATCAGCCGATTAAGTAAGCTCACCCATAAGCTGAATCGGGTGCGCCTAAGGAACTGAGTAGACGACAAAATCCGCAAAATCGGCATGAACCGAGCGCGGCGTTGCCCAGGAGGGGTCTTCTCCACCAAAGAAGGTAGAAAACAGGATGCCGTCGATCTGAAGCTGTGGCACAGTGCGGAACGTCACACCCCGCTGATCCAAAACCTGACGGCCGTTGAACCAAACGCGGATGCGACCATTCGCCTGACCGGGCGTATTTAGCGTCACTTCCTGATCAATGCGATGCCAAACGCCCGTGCTAAAGCGCCAGTTGCCCCGCCCAATCGAGGTGCCATAGCCCCGGCTGGTTGGCAAATAGGCATAGACTTCCCCCGCGCCGTTTTGCCGCCACATAAATCGGGTTGAGAACCCATCGGTGCCATTGGGAATATTACCGCCCGTGTTGCCAGCACCACCGTAGAGTCCAGGCAGTTTGCCGCCGCGCACAAAGCTGAAATTGCTGGAAAACCGCACAGCATAGCTGAGCCGCACTGCTTCCTGGGGGCCAATGGGCAGGCGAGCGAAGAACTGGCTGCCGCCCAGGGGCACGTTATATCGGCTCACGGCTCCGGGGCTGATTGAACCCTGGGGATAGCGGACGCGCAAGAACAGGGGATGAGTACCGCCCCGTTCGCTTGCGATCTGTCGATTTTGCGGGCCAAAGCCGCCGCGCGTCTGCACGCCCCAGCGCTGTTCCCAGCCTTGTCCAAAGTTGCCGCGCCACAAAACTCGCGATTGAGTGGTTGCACGGCTGAGCAAAGTAGGGTGGGAGGATTCTGCTGGCGGTGCAACGTCAGTGAGATTGGCTGCACCAGAAACCGCAAGCGGCGTGTATGAGCAGCTTGTGGCCGCCGCCAGCAGGGCGATCGCCCACCGTGGAAATCTTGCCTGAACTTGGGTCATGGTTCATCAATCTAGCAACGACTTTCATTTAAGAAGTTGAGTAGGGTCAGCGGCCAGGCGCGGACGCTCAACTTCTCGAACTCTTTTACAAATGATTTGAAATCTTTACAGGCAAGTTTCTGTGAAGATGTGAGAGAAGACGTGGAGGCTCTGGGGTTCAGGAGGGATCGATTCTCGATTTTGAATTTGCGGTTTTGGCTTGCCAGTCAAGGGTCTGCGAGGCTTTCCGCAGTTTCCCCTGTAGCGTCGCTCAGGAGAATTGATAACAGAACTCGAAACTCTCGCAGTTCCAAGCCCCCTCGCGCCTGCATTGCAGAGCAACAATCCTTAACTCCCGCCACCGTAAGCTTTTACAGTTTGTAACGTTTGCATTGAGCCGGGGGGCCAACCCACGCCGTAGACTTGATGAATGTATGGCACTTGACTTCTGGCTGTGCCTGCTTCCAGCCCTATATCAGCTTCATCCTTCATACACAGGTCTTTTTTAAGAACTATGTTTCCCATTCAGCGTCCTCGTCGTCTCCGCAGTCATCCCCAGTTGCGCCGCATGGTCAGCGAAACGGTGCTGAACACCAGCGACCTGATCTATCCGCTGTTTGCGGTGCCGGGAGAGGGAATTGCAACCGAGGTGCGGTCGATGCCGGGGGTGTACCAACTGTCGATCGACAAAATCGTAGAGGAAGCAAAAGAAGTCTACGACTTGGGCATTCCTGCCATCATTCTGTTTGGCATTCCCGCCGACAAGGACACCGACGCGACGGGGGCGTGGCACGATCACGGCATTGTGCAACTGGCGGCAACGGCGGTAAAGGAAGCCGTGCCTGACCTGATTGTGATTGTCGATACCTGCCTGTGTGAATACACCTCCCACGGGCATTGCGGCTATCTGGAGGTGGGCGACCTGACGGGGCGCGTGCTGAACGACCCAACCCTGGAGCTACTCAAGAAAACCGCCGTCTCGCAGGCAAAGGCGGGGGCGGATATCATCGCGCCGTCGGGGATGATGGACGGCTTTGTCAAGGCGATCCGCGAGGGGCTAGACGAAGGCGGGTTTCAAGATATTCCGATTCTGTCCTACGCGGCGAAGTATGCGTCGGCGTATTATGGCCCGTTCCGCGATGCGGCCGAGTCGGCTCCGCAATTTGGCGATCGCCGCACCTATCAGATGGATCCTGGCAATCGCCGCGAAGCCTTGAAGGAAATTGAGCTAGACATTGCCGAAGGGGCAGATATGCTGATGGTCAAACCTGCGCTGTCCTATATGGACATCATCTGGCAGGTCAAGCAGGCATCCAACCTGCCTGTCGCGGCGTATAACGTTTCAGGCGAGTACGCTATGATCAAGGCAGCGGCTCTCAACGGCTGGATTGACGAGCAGCGCGTCGTTTTGGAAACGCTCACGAGTTTTAAGCGTGCTGGGGCAGATTTAATTCTGACTTACCACGCGAAAGATGCCGCCCGCTGGCTGGCTTCTGGCTCGTAGCGTCTGCCCTTTAACCATTCACCTTCCCAATCCTGACCTTCCTGGCCCTCTACCCAGGTGGCTCTAGCACGGGTTTTCTTCGGCATCATCGCTCGGCTTTTGTTACGGTTCGACGTTTGCTTCGGAGGCTTGAAAGCTGGGGTGCTTCGCTTTGCCAGGGTGCCAGTTTAGTTCAGATATCGTTTAGGTCTGAATAGGCGCTTTAAGCGCTGATTTTCGGCATTTAGTTCAGCAGGATTTCAAGTAGGCGCTTGTTTTCGTGAAGTAGGCGCAGGAATACTTGTAATCCTGACTAGATGACCTAGAATTGATAATATTCTGTAGGCATAAAACTCTAGGTGGACAGAATCTTAACTGTCCTATCTGCTGATCAAGGGCATAAGTTTGCCAGGACGCAGAGGAGATTTTGAGTAGCCTGTAGATGTTGCCTTGCAGAGCGATCGCCACAAGCCCCCTGTATCGACGGGCGATCGCACAATTTGCTCTCAGCCCAAGCCTCTACGGTTGATTTTTACTACTTTTTCCTGATGGATGGAAACTCCCTTGGTAGGGAGGATTTTAGGAATTCCATCCTTTTGTCTGCTTTTCAGCCAGACTTGTCTTCAGCTAAAAGGTAGCAAGCAGAAGGTGGCAAGCAGAAGGTGGCAAGGCGATCAAAACCGCATCTACAATTCATCGGTTCGAGAATTGCTGCTCACAGATGATGATCACAAATTGCTGAATCACAAATTGCTGAACTGATGTAGAAACGGGTCTTTTCAGAAACTGGTCTTTCATTCTTTTACAGGTCGCGGCTCTGAGACGCTGCGTGTTCTTTGTTGATTTATGAAATACACGATTACTCACACTGGAACGGACTGGTTGCTGAAAATCTGGGAACCCGCACCCATTGGCGGCGGGCGAGAGTTGCCGTTTCTTTACAAAATCAAGCTGCGGTTTAACTCTGAGAAAGAAGCGTTGGTGGTGCTTGACCACTACAAGATGCTCTACTCAGGCACGAGCCATCTAGAGATGTCAGACATGGGGGCGCTGATGGCCGTCTAGATTGACTAGATTAATTGTGCCCAGATTAATTGGGTTTATAAACGGTGAGCGGCAATTCCCAAGATTCCCAAAAAGATTGCCTTGAGAAAGATTGCTTAAGGACTGCTCTAGAAACTGCTCTAGCAATCGCTCTCACTTCTTCTTTCCTGAAACGCTTGACTCATCCGAACACAATCCGCAAAGAAGTCAGTCCCCTTTTGCAAAGTTTCTGCCAAGCTCTTTGTTCGGTTCTGCGATTACAGGGTTTCTCTCTTGCGTAGGTTCCTACGGGCGGCGATGGGCCATTGTGGTACTCGCCTGAGCTACAGGCATGAGAATTACGTCGTTGATATTGACATGGGCAGGGCGCGTGGCACAGTACAGCACTACATCGGCAATGTCCTCCGCTGTTAGCGGTGTAAGCCCTTGGTATACCTTGCGAGCGCGATCGCCATCTCCATGAAACCGCACCTCGCTAAACTCAGTTTCCACCATGCCCGGATCAACCGAGGTAATTCGCACAGCGGTTCCCAATAAATCCAGCTTGAGGCACTCCGTCAGGCTTTTGACGGCGGCCTTCGTGGCACAATACACATTGCCGCCGGGATAGGGCTGGTGTCCGGCGATGGAGCCAATGTTGATCACATGGCCGCGATCGCGCTGCACCATGCCAGGGAGAATCGCCCGCGTGACGTAGAGCAACCCCTTCACATTGGTATCGATCATTTCTTCCCAGTCTTGCACCTGGCCTTCGTGGAGCTTGTCTAGCCCCCGGCTTAGCCCTGCATTGTTCACCAAAATATCGACCGCCGCCCAGTCTTTGGGCAGTGCGCTCAGCGTAGACTCGACCCTGGGGCGATCGCCCACATCCAGTTGCAGCAGCAGCGTCTCTGTTCCAAACTTGGCTCTGAGCGCAGCCGCCCTCTCCTCCAGCCGCTCCAGTCGCCGCGCCGCCAGAATGAGCCGCGCCCCCGCCTCTGCAAAAAAATGGGCACAAGCCGCGCCAATGCCGCTGCTTGCACCCGTAATCAGAACAATTTGGTTTTGAATAGAAGCCATTGGAGGAGTCAGGTTTTAGGAATCCGGATTCATCCTATCACCCGCCCCGGTTTTCTCTGGCTCAAACCCTGACCCAATCCTAAGCCGTTGCCAGGGCAGGCTCCGGGCGCTTGCTGTGGCGAATGCCCTCGATGGCTTCGGCATAGTCCTTTGCGCCAAAGACCGCAGACCCGGCCACAATTGCGTTTGCGCCTGCTTCCAGCACTTGCCAGGTGTTGTTCACCTTCAGTCCACCATCGACTTCGATCCAGGGGTCGAGACCACGCTCGGCACACATTTCACGCAGCTTGCGGATCTTGGGCAGCACCGCCGGAATGAAGCTCTGGCCGCCAAAACCGGGGTTGACGCTCATAATCAGCACCAGGTCACACACCTCCAACACATACTCAATCAGGGTCAGCGGCGTAGACGGATTCAGCACGACTCCGGCCTGCTTGCCCAGTTCCTTGATCTGGCAGAGGGTGCGGTGCAGGTGGGGAGAGGCGTTGTGTTCGGCATGGACGGAAATGATGTCGGCTCCGGCTTTGGCGAAGTCTGCCACGTATTTTTCTGGCTCCACAATCATCAGATGCACGTCCAGCGGCTTTTGGGTATAGGGGCGAATCGCGTCTACGATCAGCGGGCCGATGGTGATATTGGGGACGAAGCGACCATCCATCACGTCTACGTGAATCCAGTCGGCTCCGGCCTGGTCAACCGCCTTGATTTCGTCACCCAGGCGGCTAAAGTCGGCAGACAGAATCGACGGAGCAATGACGGTAGACTTTTGTGAGGTAGGCAGGGTCATGGCGGCGGGTTCTCCTGGGTTTGATTTGGTATTAATTTTAACAAAGCTCATCCATCAGTCCAGACCCTTTGCAAGGCAGTCTAGAGCCAATCCTTAAGGCTTTATAAAAAGCTATCTACAAGAAGCTTTATACAAAATGGGGAGTCGCGCAACTGCTCATTGAGAAATTTGCCGTTCAAACTGGCTGTTCAGCGTCCACCTGGTTTTGAATTCTGACAGATGCTTTTGAATAAAGCCTGAGAAAACGCCCTGAAAAACGCGGAGGCTAACTCTTGCACATGGCGCAGTCTTGGGGAGCGGTTGCCGTTGGCGTGGGGTGCAGCCCTCCGGTTGGCGGCACGGGCGAATCTGCCAGGACGGTGTAGATTTCCCACGGTGCGCCGTCGGGGTCGTGAACCCAAACCTTATCTTGCAACGCATAGCAGCAGTTGGTTTGCGATTCGGGTACGGTGGCCAGGTCGAGATGCGCGAGGCGATCGCCCGCCGTCCTCACCTCCTCCGACGTTTCCACCTCCACACCCAGATGGTTGAGCCGTCCGGTAGCGTTGGGATTTTCGATCAGCACCAGCTTCAGCGGCGGCTGGGCGATCGCAAAGTTGGCATAGCCGGGCCGTCGCTTGGCAGGCTCCACACCAAATAGCTTGCTATAAAACACAACGGCTTCATCAATATTGCTCACATTCAGCGCCAGTTGTACGCGAGACATGGGGATTCTCCTGAGTGGAAGTTGG
This sequence comes from Thermoleptolyngbya sp. M55_K2018_002, assembly GCF_015295965.1. NCBI lineage: Bacteria > Bacillati > Cyanobacteriota > Cyanophyceae > Oculatellales > Oculatellaceae > Thermoleptolyngbya > Thermoleptolyngbya sp. M55_K2018_002. The sequence continues at coordinate 700 of NZ_DVEA01000373.1, read as the reverse complement.
CATCAGTCATTCAATCTTGGCAGTCATTCAATCTTGGCAGTCATCAATATTGACAGCCGTTCATATTGACGACCATCAATATCGACACTCATCAATATGCTGGCACTCTATATCGATGAGTGTCAATATGAAAATATGAATTTACCTAAATCTGCTCCGCCAACTGCCGTGTCAACCTGCTGCACTCCGCTGCTGGCAGGCGCATTACCGCCCGAAGACGCGGCCCGGCTTGCTGCCCTGTTTCGCGTGTTGGGCGAACCGGCCCGTCTGCAACTGCTCAGCCTGATCGCAGCCCAACCGGGTCAGGAAGCCTGCGTCTGCGAATTGACCGAGCCGCTGGGTCTGTCGCAGCCGACCATCAGCCACCACCTCAAGGTGATGTACGAAGCAGGACTGTTGCAAAAAGAGCGGCGCGGCAACTGGATCTATTACCGACTGGTGGGCGATCGCCTCGAACAGTTGCGCGTTGCCCTGGCCAGCCCAGCCCGCTGAACCCACTGCCCGCAGGCCCCGTGCGATGATGCTGAGCGAACCCATTACCACGCTGACCGACTATGCGATCGCCCTGGAATGCCTGATCTTTGCGGTCTGCTTGCTGAAACAGGCAGCACCCTCCAAGCCTGCAAAGGGATGGATACTGGCCTTTGGCAGCACAGCGCTGGCTGCGGCCCTGGGCGGCACGCTGCACGGGTGGGTCGCC
>NZ_DVEA01000323.1:0-9615 GCF_015295965.1 Thermoleptolyngbya sp. M55_K2018_002 | reverse complement strand
CAAATTCACCCTCCAAATTCACCCTCAAATTCATCCTCAAACTCTGACTGCTGCGCCAAGAAGACGGGTGGTGTATTACAGTTTTAATGCGATCGGCTTTAATGCGATTGGCGGCTCGCTAAGCGGGCTTGCTGAAAGAGTAGAGAGATTTAGGACGCAATGGGACGCATGATGAAGGGATTGGTAAAACGGGGTCGCGGGCAATGGGCAATGCCAGAGCGGGGCAGGATGCGAATCGCCCAATTTGCCGCACTATTTTGTCTGTGCGTGGCGCTAATTGTCGGCTGCGGTGGCTCGCAGACGGGCAACGCACCCGCTCCCGAAGCAACAGGGACGACGGGTTCTACGTCCGGTGGCCGCATCGCAATGGGCACAACGCAAAAGATTGACACGCTTGACCCCGCCGATGCTTATACAATTTTCGGCGGCATCTTGCTGTATAACCTGGGCGATCGCCTCTACACCTACGAACCAGGCACCACCGACATCGTGCCCCAGCTTGCTACCGAAATGCCCACCGTCAGCGATGATGGGCTGACCTACGTAATCCCCCTGCGCCAGGGCGTAAAGCTGCACGACGGCACGGACTTCAACGCCGAAGTGATGAAATTTTCGATTGATCGCTTCATGCAAAATGGCGGCGGGCCCTCCTTTTTGCTGTCCGATCAGGTGGAGTCTGTCACTGCCAGCGGCGAATACGAACTCACGATTCGGCTCAAGTCGCCCTTTGCTGCCTTTCCTGCCCTGCTCACCTTTTGGGGGGTCACGCCTGTTCCTCCCAGCAGCTACGAAATTGGCGAAGGCAAATTCAAGCCCGATAGCTTCATCGGCAGCGGCCCTTACAAGGTTGCGTCGCTCACGCCCGACTCTATCAAGCTGGACGTAAACCCCGATTACTGGGGCGAAAAGCCCGCCAACGACGGCATCGACATCCAGATCTACGCCAGCCCTGCCAATCTCTACAACACCTTCCGCACCAAAGGTCTAGATGTCGCCTATCAAACGCTTGATCCTGAACAAATTACCAGCCTCAAGCGGGAAACCAGCAGCGGCGGCTGGGAGGTGATCGAAGCGGGCACGACCGTCGTTAACTACATGACGCTTAATCAGAAGGTGGAGCCGACCAATGATCTGAACGTGCGGAAGGCGATCGCCGCCATGATCGACCGTAACCTAATCAACGAGCGCGTCTTTCAAGGTCAGGCCGCCCCGCTCTACACCATCATTCCCCCCGCCTTTGAAGATTCTGTCCCCGTATTCAAAGAGGCCTACGGCGACGGCAATTTCGACAAAGCCCGCGAGTTCCTCACCGCCGCTGGCTATTCCGAAGCAAATCCGCTGAACTTTGAGGTCTGGTATCCCTCCGCCTCCACCATCCGCGCCAACGTCGCCAACACGCTAAAGCAGTCCATCGAGCGCGGTCTGCCTGGCCTCGTCACCGTCACCGTCAACAGCGCCGAACGCGCCACCCTCTCCCAGGGCGTGGACAACGGGCTATACCAAACAGTGCTGCTGAACTGGTATCCCGACTTCTTTGATCCCGACAACTTTGTACATCCGTTCCTAAGTTGCGACCAGGGTTCTCCCGAAACCCTCTGCCAGCGAGGGGCTAGCCAGGGCAATGGATCTTTCTACTACAGCCCTAAGGCCAACGAACTTGTGACCAAGCAACGGGCTGAGCAAGACCCCGCTGCCCGCGCCAAGATGTTCAAAGACCTGCAAACCCTACTGGTCGAAGATGTGCCCTACATTCCCCTGTGGCAGAACAAGGACTACATCTTCGTGCAAAATACGGTCAAAGGCGCGGCCATTCAGCCCACCCAGCAGTTCTTCTTCTGGCAAATGAGTAAGTGAGCGCTGAGCATAAAAAAACACCCCCCACCTTAACAGAGTTTCAACAAAGTCAGGGTGAGGGGTCGTTCTAATCATTCAAGCCAACTCAAGCCAACTCAAGCCCTACACAAGCGGTGCGCCATTGGTGCGGCGAACCGCAATCACAGCAGGCTTTGGCGGATCGTTGGGCTGATTGCCCGGCCAGTTGGAGCCGATGGGCACTTCACGAGTTTGTTCAAACTCTTTGCCATCGGTGGTTCGCATTGCAAATTTGCGAGTCTCAGACTTCATTTGCTTGCGAACCCCTCCAATTTCGCCGGGGTGCTGAACTGCTAGGAAGAAGCTCTTCATATCCGAAGTTACAAAGGGCCCTGTCATTTCACACTCCACTGGGCCATAGGCAAACAGATAGGCTTCTCCAGCATTTGCCCCGGACATGGGGAAATACCACAACGAGTTGTTGCCATATAGACCCCGCAGATCAGACTGGCTCACCTTGGAACCATCAGACTTGATGCGGCTGGCGACCTCTTTGTTGTGCTTGTCGGTGGACATGTCCGTTACCATCCACAGGTTGCCCTTTGCGTCAAACTCCAGGTTGTCGGGGTTGGCAAAGCCCAATCCACCGTCAGCGGGTTCTCCACCCAGAGCCATCACATCCCATCGGAATGTCATCGAAGCGGTATTGTTGCCATCTTCCATGAGCTTGACAATCCAGCCATACTCCCATTGAGACTCGTTGTTGGGGGCTGCAAAGACAAACTTGTTGGGGCTGCCATCGCTACCGCTGGGCGAGCCAGAGGTAAAGGCGATAAACAGCGTGCCGTCGGCGGCCAGGTCGGTGTCTTCAGGACGGGCGGTGCAGGTGGCTCCGGCGGCGTTGGCAGCGTAGTGTGCGTCGATCAGGATTGCGCCCTGTTTTTCTTCGGCATTGCCGATATACAGGTCGCCCAGCGTTCTGAACTGAGACTTGTAGGGGGCGATCGCCGCATCGTCAGTTACTCTACTGAAACCACCATCAGGGCGACTGGGCAGCGTGATCATGCCACCCACATGCACGCTGGGCAGTTCAGGATCAACGGGCGTATCTGCCTTTAGCGCAATCCAGCGGCCCGTGCCATCGGGGTTGAACTTGGCAGCGTAGAGCATTCCGTTTTCCATCAGGCGCGAGTTGGACTTGCTCTTGGGGTCGCGCACCGTGCCGTCGCTGACGAACTTGTAGACGTGTCCACCCCGGCGATCGCAGCCTGCATAGACGGCCAATTTTTGACCCGCTACAGCGCGAATCCCAAAACCTTCGTGGCGATAGCGACCCAGCCAGGAGTGCTTGGTGCCGTAGTCGTTCGGGTTAGACGGATCTACTTCGACTGCCCAGCCGTACTTGTTGCCTGCCAAGCCAAACACGTTGCCCGTACCGTCCACACCTTCGTTGTTGACAATAAAGGTCTTCTTGCCAGGGTCAAAGGAGGTGCCATCCGCGAAGACAGCCTCAGGAACGAAATCTTGAATGTTTTCTTCGCCGCTGAGTACAGTGCCCCAGGGGGTTGTCCCGCCAGAGCAGTTGTTAAACGTGCCAATCACCTTGTCACCCAAGGTATCGATATAGCCCTGTCCACTGCGCTTCTGGAAGACGGCTACCGCCGGGCCGGTGGTCTTCAGGTAGCGGCCGTCCTTTAGACCCGAAGCACCTGTAATGCGGCGATCGTTGCCAGAGTTGGTGCGGACCCACTTGCCGCTGGCATCCCGCCGTACCGAAAGAACCGATATGCCCAGATCAATCAGGGCTTCTTCGCAATACTGAGCAACGGTGGCTTTCAGGGGATTGCTATCCGGCAAAGCGAAGGCATTGATGCCTGCATCACCCGCTGCCTTCACCGCAGCCTCGATTTCAGCAACGGGTAGGGGCTTACCGATGACCTGCTGGAAGGTTTCGTTCCAGGGCACAGAGCTAATATATTCGTGGTTAACCACCAGGAAGCCTTCTCCCGGTGCCGTCTCGATTAGCGAAATGTAGTCATTGTTGTAGCCAAAGCGAGAATCACCCACGCGATCGCCCCAAGCAGCCACCACATCATAGGTATAGCCAGGCGGCAGCACCACGTCATCCTTGATCACGTAGCTGCTGTATTGAGCAATCTGCCGCGTCAGCGAAACACCGTCCGTTTCCACAGGCATCGGCCCTTTAACGGGGGTGAAAGGGAGCGTCGCAGTTTGCGCGGAGGCGGGTGTGCCCTCTAGCGCGGGAGACAGCTTTTGCCCATTTTGCACCAAGGGTTGCAGCGCCAGAGAGCCAGCACTTGCACCCATAAACATCAGAAAGTGTCTGCGTTTGAGACTCATATTTCAGTAGTGTTCTCTCAAAAAGTGCGTTGGATCGTCAGGGTTGTTTGTATGCTCAGCCTCGCCTGCTCCATCGCGCCCCTTCCAAGACAAGTTAGAGCCATCAAACTAGAGCCATCGAGTCAAGTCCAGCTAGTCAGAAATCAATCAGAAATCGATCAGAAATCAGTATGAGCTTGGGACACAAGCGAACCAGACTAGGGCGCGTTGGATGAGGAGAAACTGAGGAAACAACTGACACAGCTTAAAAATCTACAGAGTTTGGATTAAGAGTCTGTAATCCCTTCGTTAAGGCTTTGGATCAAATGCCTTTGAAAAATCTAGAGATTTAGCCTGGTGCTGGCTCGCCCTAGACGGGTTAGGGTTTGGTTAAGAGCTTTGCCAGGATGCATAGAGGGCGATCGCCCTTAGCCTGAGCTTTACCAAGGGGGGCGATCGCCCTGTCCCAGGGTTGATCCCACGCCTCGCAGATTTATTAAGAAATGTTCATCCTGTTTGAAATTCTTTACATCTACGCTGCAAGATTTAACATTCACTTAACGCAGCGTGAAGTGCTGAGAATAGCAGGTTTCGGAAGTACAAATCGATAACATCTATTTAATGTATTGGAATAAAATATTCAGAAAGTTTACTGAGTCGGGCGATCGCCATTTCATTCGATGTAGTTTCTTATACGATGGTAAATAGAGCAGCCTTAGATGCTCTATCGGGAATCCTAATCCCGAACCATCTCAAACCCGCCCAGACCTGCCTGAGTGCTACCGTTGGGAAGTTGGGGTTTTCCACTTCCCCCTTGCGACCTCACACCCAAACCCTGTTGCTGGCAGGCAATGGCAGGTTTTGAGTCGCACTCCTTTGGTTTGAGAGGATACGCAAGCGTGAGTCAGCCTTCTCGTCAACCTTCTCTGGGTCAGATGCGGCGCTACGACCCAGAGGCGATCGCACAACATTACCGCACTCGCCCCTGGCAGTCCCTTTGGCGGGCCGTTTCCATCGTCTGGATGTTTGCCGGGTTTCTTCTGGGTCTGCAAATAGACCAGTGGCGTGGACAGGCTGGGGAGCATCAACCCCGGCGTGCTGCCCAGCTTCGCCACATTTTGACCCGCCTCGGCCCTACCTTTATCAAAGTTGGACAGGCCCTCTCGACTCGCCCTGACCTGATCCGCAAAGACTTCCTGGATGAACTGGTTAAGCTGCAAGACAAGCTGCCGCCGTTTTCTAACGACATCGCCTTTAGCATTATTGAATCTGAGCTAGAGCGCCCGGTTTCCGAGCTGTATCAAGAGATCTCGTCAGAACCCGTCGCCGCCGCCAGCCTCGGTCAGGTCTATAAAGCCAAACTTTATACGGGCGAAACCGTTGCGGTAAAAGTGCAGCGTCCCCGCCTGATGCCCGTAATCACGCTGGATCTGTACCTGATGCGCTGGGCCGCCACCTGGATGGAGCCGTTTCTGCCGCTGAATCTGGGGCACGATCTGACGCTGATTGTGGATGAATTTGGGACGAAGCTGTTTGAGGAAATCGACTACCTCAACGAAGGGCGCAACGCCGAAGCCTTTGCCGCCAATTTTCAGGACGATCCTACGGTCAAAGTGCCCTCAATTTACTGGCGTTATAGCAGCCAGCATGTGCTGACGCTGGAGTGGATCGACGGCTGCAAGCTCAACGACGAGGCAGGGCTGTGCGCCCTGAGCCTTGACCCCGACGCTGTAATCAAAATCGGGGTTACGTCGGGTCTGCGCCAATTGCTGGAGTTTGGCTTTTTCCATGCCGACCCCCACCCCGGCAATCTGTTTGCCATGGCCGATGGGCGGATGGCCTATATCGACTTTGGCATGATGGATCAGTTGGATCAGTCCACTAAGGAAACGCTGGTGGATTCCGTGGTGCATCTGATCAACGAAGACTATGCAGAGATGGCGCGGGACTTTGTAAAGCTGGGGTTCCTCACGCCTGATACTGACATCCGCCCGATTATTCCGGCGCTGCAAGCGGTGTTTCAAAACGCCGTCGGCGCAAGCGTGGGCAACTTTAACTTTAGAACCGTCACCGACGAGTTTTCGGCGCTGATGTACGAGTATCCGTTCCGGCTGCCTGCGAAGTTTGCGCTGATTATCCGGTCGCTGATTACCCAAGAAGGGCTGGCTCTCAGCCTCAATCCCGATTTCAAGATTGTGGAAGTGGCCTATCCCTACGTGGCACAGCGTTTGCTGAAGGGAGAAACGCCTGCCCTGCGCCGCCGCCTGCTCGAAGTTCTGTTCAAAGACGGCAAGCTGAACTGGAAGCGGCTGGAAAACCTGATTGCGATCGCCCGCAGTGACAACAACTTTGACCTGCTGCCCACCGCCCAACTGGGTCTGCAATATCTCATGTCGGATGAAGGCGCGTTTCTTCGCCGCGAAATCATCCTCGCCCTCACAGAAGACGATCGCCTCCACACCGACGACGTACAGCGCCTCTGGGAACTGGTAAAACACGACTTCCAGCCGGGTCGCTTAGTCAGCGCCGCCTGGGGGGCGATCGCCAGAGAAACGAGCGATCGCGCTGCGGCCCTGCTGCCTTCCGTCGCCACGCTGCTGGTGCCTCGCCCAGAAGAGTAGACCCTGGAACAGGGGTTTTCAATCAGCCTGGTTGAAAGATTAACTTGGTGAAACCATCAAAAGTTTGCGTCTGATTCCAGCGGCTTTGGTTCGCTTGTATTATGCTGGGGATTGCCTGAGAAACTCGATTCTGGCAATTTCGGCAGATCTATGCAAGAGACAAGGCAAAAAACCAGCGCAACTCGTCATAGCGCTAGCCCTGAAATCGCCCGGCGGCTTTCGGTGGCGGAACTGAGCCAGCGAATCCTGGACATGGGCAAAACGGGGGTCTACCGAGCTTCTCTCTTTGAGGCGCTGGGGCCCGTGGCAACGCAGCGGCAAATTCGAGCGGCGATCGCCCATGCAAAGCATTTTGGGCTACATTCGGTTCCCAGCCTGCGCGATGCCGAATTGGGCACGTATTATCAGCTAGATCTGGCGAAATATCAGTCGCTCCAGCACTTGGTAGCAGCCTCTGCGCCGCTGACCGCCGAGGGTGATGTAATCGCCAAATATACGCACGCCACAGAAACCATCGCCACAATGCTGAATCTGGGGCGTGGGCTAGGCATTGTGCTGGCGGGCACGGGCGGGGTGTGCGTGTTTTTGGGAAAGCCGCAGGTGAGCTTCGGGCTGCTGAGCGGGGCGCTGAGCTTGGGGCTGCTATGGCTGCTGCAAGGGGCGATCGCCCGCCGACAGTCCTAGTCAGATCCCGCTGCGATAGAGTCCGCTAAATCAAAAATCGCGGCGGCGTTAGCCAGAAAATCTGACTATTGCCCACGGGCGTTCCGCTCTGGGGCACCAGCAGCCCCACCACACCCGCCTTCTTGAAAACGACATGGTGCTTCACATCGCCCCACACTAGGCGTTCCGTCCATTCACTCAGACAGGGTTCGTGTCCCACCAGCGCCAGCGCTTTGGCTCCCGTCTGCCGCCACTGGTCAAACCAGGGCAGCCAGTCGAGCAGCGACCCATCAAACGCGAGATGGCGCGACGCTTCGAGCGACTGACTCAGCCCTGCCGCACAGAGAATCTCCGCCGTCTGCCGCGCCCGCACCAGCGGACTGGTCAGCACATGGTCAAACCGAATGTCCAGCTTGTGCAGCCGATCGGCCACCTGCCGGGTTTTGCGCTGACCTTCTTCGGTCAGCGGGCGCTCGTCGTCGTTGGCATAGCTGCCATGCTCGCCCGCCAGTCCGTGACGAATCAGGTAGAGTTCGAGGGTCATGAAGGGGAAGAACCAAGCGACAGGGGAACAGAAATGACGGGGGGACGAAGGTGGCAGAGTGTCGAATATTGGCAACTCCATTACCGCATTCAACCCGCTATCGAGAACGCTATCGGGAACGATTGAGAGCCGTCACGCGCTCCGCGTTGGAGAAGACATCTTCGCCCTGAAGCTGGGACAGAGCAGGTTTCATCTCCATTTTCAGCACGTTGTCTACGTTGATGAACACAGTTTGCTCTGGCAGGTTGACGATCCACCAGTCTTTTTTCAGCAGATGGCGCACTTCGAGTTGGGTGGTTTGGTGCGTGCCATCGCTTTCAATCGGGGCATACAGGTTGAAGGATTCGCTGGTGCCGTTGACGTAGTGAAACGTGAGCTGGGTGTAGAGGGATTCTTGATATTCCATGACCTTCCAGTAGTGGGGATGCGGGTGTGCGCGGGCGTTCGGTGAATCTGCGTCTCGAAAGGCGCGAATGCTTCAATATTGCGATGGTTTCTGGGAAATGGGTACGCGATTTTAAGGAATCTTCTCAAGACTTTAGGTGAGCGATCGCCCGCCCGGTTTTCCTGGCAAGACTAAAAATTCGTCCATTTCCCACAGCTACTTCCCACAGCTACTTCCCACTGCTACTTCCCACTGCTACTTCCCACTGCTGCTACTTCCTGCTGCTTCCCGCTGCTACTTTCTACTACTTCCCACGGCTAATTCCCACTGCTACCCTTCGGTCTGAGCCGGGGTCATGGCGCTCATTTGCTCCAGATTGAGGACGTTCGCCAGGTCTGCCTCGCTCATCAATCCCTTCTCCAGCACGATTTGCCGCAGGGATTTTCCGGTTTCTAGCGATTCTTTGGCCACCGCTGCTGCGTTGAGATAGCCGATGTGCGGGTTGAGCGCCGTTACCAGGGCGAGGCTGCCTTCAGCGTATTGCCGACAGCGATCGCCATTCACCACGATGCCCTTCAGCCCCTTTTCGGTCAGCGCGGCGATCGCATTTCCCAAGATTTCAATGCTCTGGATCAGGCTGTAGGCAATCATCGGCATCATCACGTTTAGCTCAAGTTGGCCGGCCTGGGCGGCCAGGGCGATCGCCGCGTCGTAGCCCATCACCTGAAAACAGACCTGGGAAATCATCTCCGCCATCACGGGGTTATATTTTCCCGGCATGATGGAGGAACCGGGCTGCACAGGCGGAAGCTGGATTTCCTTGAACCCCGTCTTGGGGCCAGAATCCATCAGCCGCAGGTCGTGGGAAATCTTCACCAGGTCTTGGGCCAGGTTGCGAATTGCGCCGGAGACTGCCACAAAGGGAGCCATACTCTGCATAGCCGCCATCAGATGTGGGGCAGAGGTGAGCGGCTTGTCGATCAGCGTGGAGAGAATCTCTGCCGCCCGGAAGCGATACCTGGGATGCGTGTTCATGCCTGTGCCCGCTGCGCTGCCGCCCAGCCCCAGCACGGTCAGGTCTTTTTCGGCAAACTGGAGCCGCGCTAGATGATCCGCCAAGATCTGCGCCCACGCGCCAAAGGTGTCGCCCATGCGAACCGGGACGGCATCTTGCAGGTGCGTCCGACCGGATTTCACCACGTCTTGGTATTCCCCGGCCTTTGCCTGGAGCGCGGCGATCGCCCCCTTCA
>NZ_DVEA01000075.1:0-9658 GCF_015295965.1 Thermoleptolyngbya sp. M55_K2018_002 | reverse complement strand
AAAGCCTTCGGCATACCAGAAAAGGGTGAGGGCTGAAATTGCTGCGTGAAGTATAGTGAAGTATATTACTGCCCCTGCTTGAGGGCTGCGCGTTTGGCATCCGGCAGCGGCGTTCTGATAACGATGGGGCTGAGCGCAAACAGTTCTTCGACGACACGCTCTACGGCTTCGGCGTGAACCAGCACCAGCAGCGCAGACGAATTGGGTTGGAGTGCCTCTTCAACCTGGATGAGGAAATCGGGGTTAAAGATTTCCTGGGCGATCGCCAGCGAGCGATGAAACACCACTGCGCTCAGGATGCCGCCCCACAGGTCGTTGCTCAGTTCGCCCACAGGCTCCAGCAGGTCGTGGTAGGCTTTGACCCGGATTTTTCCCTGTGCATTTTTGGTTACGACCACCGCATCTTCAAAATCTGCCAGATGGGACTGCTCGCGCCCCAGCAGATCTAGCAGCGCATGGTCGGCTGCCAGCTTTTGGTCAAACACCACGACAATTAATTCGCTCATAAGTTAGTAGTTCACTTGTAGCTTGGTAGCTTGGTAGCTTGGTAGCTTGTTCTCTCGCCGTTAAGGACGCTCAGCCCGTGCCTTTGGGGGACCCGTGCAATAGGGTGAGTGATTCGCCTAAAATGGCGTAGCCCAGCGTTCTGAATCCTAACGGGTTTGTCTGACCCTTTTGGTAAAGACGGGTTTAAGAAAGTCTTGTGCAGTATTCCATCCATCCGCCCAGCGACTATATTTTGCAGCACCAGTCACGGCTGCTTCCTGCCTGGCCGCAGGCGATTGCGTCGGTGCTAGTGATGCTGCAACCCAGCCAGTTTGCGCTGCTAGCGCGGACGCTCGACACAGAGCAAGAAAAGGAAAAGCTGCGATCGCACTTCCTGAACCAGGGGAGGGCGATCGCCCTGGTACTCCAGCAGCAGGGACATCTGGCAGACCTGTTCGACCCGCGCACGGGCTGGCCGATTCTCTCTGCCAGGGGCACACTGCCGCTGGACGATGTGGCCGTAGCGCGGGCGGCCCTGGGCTACTCGACGGATCACTGCGGCAACTGTCGCGTGATTTTGCATCCCCACCTGGGGACAGCAGTTTATCCCTCTACGCTGGTGTCGTCGGCTCCGGTGGAGGTGCTAGGGGCGATCGCCCAGCAGGTCTTGGGAATTGCGGCTCCACAGTGATAGCACAAGGGGGACTCGCTGCTAGGGAGAGCTAGGGAGATTATTTTGCACCGCCAATTCGGCAGGAGTTGGGGATTTTAACTTCCGCGAATACCACCACTCGCGCTGCTCCGGCGACAGCTTAAGCCAGTATAAGGTCACCACAAACGGTTCATTGGCGTGTTCCTGACCCAGGATTTCCACCACGTAGGAGGGCGAAGAGCGGGCCCCCACGTCGGGCACCAGCCGCCGACCAATGCGCCGCCAGCTTGGCTCTTTGCCGCGCCACTCTAGCCGACAGCAGGGATAGGGCAACTCTTCCCGATCAAACAGGCGACAGCAGGGCCCCAGAATGCGATAGGTATAGCAACAGCCCGGACTCGAAAAGACTTGTCCGGGCTGGAGTGGATGCTGATTCAAGACTTGTGCGACGAGATCTTAATGCCGTGTAACCTGACGGCGATGAGCCGCCAGCTATTAAGCCAAACAGTTCAGTGAAGCAGTCAAGCTAGAAAGAGGAGTCCGGGAAATATTCCCAAACGCTCTACCAGCTAGACTTCACCACGCCAGGGAGCAAACCTTGGTGCGCCATTTCTCGAATGACGTGACGCGACAGGCCAAAGTCACGGTAGTAGCCCCGGGGCCGCCCAGTCATCCAGCAGCGGTTGCGCTGGCGGGTGGGGGCGCTGTTGCGAGGAAGCTGCTGGATCTTCCGGTGAATTTCGAGCTTTTCTTGCTGCGATTCAGCCTTTGAAAATTCTTCCAAAAGGGCTTCCCGCTTAGCAGCATACTTTGCCGCTAACTTTTCACGCCTTTTCTCACGCTCGATCATGCTCTTCTTAGCCATGAATACTCACATTCACCTTTTGATTTAGACAGCGCTCTCTATTGTAACAGCTTAAATCCCAGTGCTGCCAGAAAAGTGTGAAGCAGCAAGCGATTCTGATGCCCTACTCTTCGGTAGAGGCGATCGCCGCAGGTGGCTTACTTTCGGCAGAGGCGACACTCTCAGCCGAAACCACAACAGGCGACGGAGCAACCACCGAGGGCCCACTAGACTCAGCAACAGGCGGGCTAGGCGGCGCTACAGGTTCGGGCGGCTTTTCGGACAATCCCAACTGCTTGCGGGCTGCGGCGACCACTGAATCCAGCGTCGATTTGCCCGAATCTAGCAGTTTTTTGCCTGTCTCAGGGGTCAAAAGCTGCTCTGGCGAGGGTTTTTCGGCGGTTAGGTCGTTCACCCAGGCGCGGGTTTTGCGACCAGCCGCGATGGAATTCTCCCAAAACCAATCAATGCCGACTAGCGCTAGGCACAACACTAGCCAAAGAAAATTTCCAGTTTCCCTTAAAATTTTCCAGGAAACCTCTAGGGCTTCTCGATAGGTTTTTGCGGTGCTGGGTTCCGTAATTAACGTCCAGAGTTTGTTAGCCTGATCAGAAAGTTGTTTGCTCATGATTCTCTAGGGGCGCATTAAGGGCGCATTGTCAAACCAGAAGGGGTCAAACCAGAAGGGGTCAAACCAGAAGGGTGCGTTCAGGTCAAAATCGGGTCGAACTTAGGGTTTCCCCTAATTTAGGGTTTATAGGGTTTCACTATCGCTCCTCAAGTCCACGTATACACTAGCAGCCTTGTTTGAGGTTGCCTAGTAGCGAAACCCCTAATTTCCTGGCCAGACTTTCAGATTGGAAACTCTCAGGTAATTCTAGATTTAGCACTGTGTCTTCAGACCTTTCGGCACGTTTTGCAACGCTGACCAACTACCAAATCAAGCTGCTGGCAGCGGGGCTGATGGTGATTGATCACGTCGGTTACGTCTTTTTGGACGAAACGGACTGGGCCATGCTCTGCTATGGCTTGGGGCGGCTCAGTTTTCCGCTGTTTGCGTGGCTGCTGGTGCAGGGCGAGGCCCACACGCAAAATTTTCACCAATATGCGCTGCGGCTGCTGGGGATGGCAATCCTGTCGCAGCCGATTTATCAACTCACCTTTGGAATTGCGCTATTTGAGGATTTCAATATTTTATTTACGCTGCTGCTGGGCTTGCTGTGTTTGCGGGCGGCGCGGCAGTGGCCCCGTTGGGCAGTGCTGATCTGGCTGGTGGGGGCGATCGCCGCTGAGTTGGCGAACTTTAACTACGACGCTTATGGCATTGCCCTGATTGCGCTGATCGGCAACTACAAGCCAACGCCGCTGTGGTGGACGGTGTGGTGCATTTTCACCGCACTGACGGCGGTGGTCATGTCGGGAAATTTCCAGTTTCTCGCGGGGTTTGCTGCCCTGATCTTCGCCTGTGCCAACCACGAGCGCGGCCCCAAGGCGCGATGGTTTTACTGGTTTTATCCCGCCCATATTGGGCTGATTGGGCTAGCTGCTTTTGGGCTGAACCGTCCAGCAGGCTAGCCCCCAGCCCATTGCCATCGGCACTGGGGAGCCATCGCCTCCACCCCAGACCCAGATCATTGGAGGGCTGACATTTCGGCGATCGCATTTCGGTAGCCCTCGGCGCGGCTCTGCTGGCGATATAGCTCGGCAGACTGGCGCAGGTCGGCCAGCGCCCCAGCGCGATCGCCCAGCCGCCGTTTGGCAATCCCCCGGTGATAGAAACTGTCGGCATCTTGCGGGTTGAGCCGGGTTGCCTGGTTGAGGTCGTTGAGGGCACTGCGGGCATCGCCCAGCCGCAGCCGCACCGCGCCGCGTTTGCCATAGGCCTGGGCGTTGTTGGGTTCGAGGGCGATCGCCTGGGTCAAGTCTTGGGCGGCTCCTGCAAAATCGCTCTGGGCCAGGCGGGCCTCGGCGCGGGCCATCATCAGGCTGGCACTGTTGGGCTGGCGCTCGATGGCGCGGGTATAGTCGGCGATCGCCCGCTGCGGTTCGCCCATCTGCATCAGCACGTCGGCACGGGCTTTGTAGGCGGGGGCATCGTCTGGCGACAGCGACACGGCCTGGTTGAGGTCGCTCATGGCTCCGTCTATGTTGCCGCTCGCCGCCCGCAGCACGCCCCGGTTCATATAGGCAGCCGTATAGCCCGGATCAAGCCGAATCGCCTGGTTAAAGTCGGACAGGGCAGCGCGGCGATCGCCCAGGGTTCCTGCCGCATAGCCCCGGTTGAAATAGGCCACGGCGGAGGTATTGTCTTTGGCGACGGCCTCGTTAAAGTCCCGCAGGGCCGCTTCTAGGTCGCCCTGGGCAAAGCGGGAACTGCCCCGGTTGAGGTAGGCATCGGCATAGTTCGAGCGCTGGCGGATCGCCTGGTCATAGTCGGCGATCGCCGCATCATGGTTGCCCTGCCGCGCCCGCACCACGCCGCGATTCAGGTAGGCTTCGGGATAGTTGGCCTGGAGCGCGATGGCCTGATTCAAGGCGGCGATCGCCCCGTCGAGGTCGCCCGTTGCCGCCCGGGCCCGCCCCTGGAAGAGATACACCTCAGCCCGATTTGGCGTAAGCTGGGCTGCCTGGTTAAAGTCGCTGAGGGCGGCGCTGGCATTGCCGACGCTGTAATACGCCACGCCGCGATTGAAATAGACATCGGCGTAGGTGGGGTTGAGTTGCAGGGCAGTGGTGTAGTCGGCGATCGCCGGTTCAAACTGGCCCAACCCAGCGTAGGCCGCGCCCCGCATGGCGTAGATGGCGGCGCTGCTGGGGCTAAAGCTGAGGGCCTGGGTAAAGTCGGCAATGCTGCCGCTGTAGTCGCGATTGTTGAGCTTGGCAACGCCGCTGTCGTAGGCTCGTTGCGCCGCCTGGGGCACGGGTTGGGCGATCGCCCCCGCCAGTCCCAGTCCACCTAGCCACAGCGCCGCCAGACCTGCAACCAGAGAACCGCGCACCCCTGACCGCTGGGTGGAGGGGCAGCTTCGACGGGGCGATCGCGTCAAAGCTGGTTGGAAGAATCGAGGCTGGGACGGGAGAGGTTGGGACGGTAGATGAGCAGGATAAAGTCGTTGCGCTCGATGCATCGCGGTTTTCCCCATGATGTTTCCCCATGATTCAGTAGTGGCGAGTTCAGTTCAGGAGCGAGTCCAGTGAGCAAATTACCGCTTCCGGTCTGGCAATTGTCAAGTAGAAGCAGAAATGATCAGGCAGGAATGGTCAGGCAGAAATTGTGAGGCAGGAATGGTCAAATTCAGTCAGGCTGCACCCATACCCCAAGTTTTCTGCCCAAAGCCTTCTGCCCAAAGTTTTCTGCCCAAAGTTTCTGCCCAAAGTTTTCTGCCCAAAGTTTCTGCCCAAAGTTTTCTCCAGAGTGCCCAGCTTTGCCCAAAATCTTAAAGGGTCGTCTAACCCAGAACTCAAGCCCCTTGCGTTACGTCTTGCTGCCAGGAGGGGGCAAAAGGGAGCGGTCGAGAGCCATCTTTGAAGGATGCCAGACTGAGAAAATTCTTGGAAAATCAAGCCCTTTGGCGCTTTTCATCGACTCTCTTGAAACCGGATTGGGAAAGGTTGCTAAAAATTCTCTAAAATTGAGACGGCCTGGAGCGGATACCGGATTTTAAGCCAGAACCCCTCCCGATTCGCGTACCCACCAGTCATGGATGGAGGACAAAAAATACTGTGAATATTGGTGAGCTTTTTTCTAAGGGCGGCTTTGTGATGTGGCCGCTGCTGCTGCTCTCGATCCTGTCGCTAACGGTGGTGATCGAGCGCGTCCTCTTTTGGTGGAAAATTTTGACCCGTGAACGAGAAACTGCTGGACGGGTGCTAGAAGCCGCCCAGCGCGACTGGCGATCGGCGGGAGATTTGGCCCGCAGCGCCACCGATCAGCCGATTGGGCGCTTTTTGAATGCGGGTCTGGAGCTAAAAGACCAGGAGCCGGACGTGGTGCAGTTGGCGATGGAAGCCAGCGCCCAGGAAGAACTCGCCGCCATGCACAAGGGCGACAAGATTTTGGAAGCCGTGATTGCGATCGCCCCGCTGCTGGGCCTGCTGGGAACGGTGCTGGGGCTGATCAACTCCCTCGGCTCGATTCGGCTGGGCGATCTGGGCACGACGGCGACAGAAAACGTGACGCTGGGCATTTCTGAAGCGCTGATCACCACTGCCACGGGGCTGATTATCGCGATTCTGTCGCTGGCTTTCTATCGGGTGTTTCAAGGGCTGATTGCTCAACAGGCTAAGATTTTCCAAAAAGCGGGCAACGAGCTAGAACTGCTCTATCGCAAAACCTGGAGTGGTCAGGATGCCGGACGCATCGCCAAACGAGCCAATTCCAGCGCGATCGCCCCAGACCCTTCGGGCACCAGCGCCGAAGCCGCAGAGCCGTCCTGAGGGTTTTAGCCCGCCCGCTTCAGCACAGGGCCGTCTCACCCCATCTCCCTAACGTTTCTCCAAACCGCTGGCTATGAAAATCCTCAACCCCGGATCGCAGCAAGACGACGTGCGGATCGAGCTAATTCCGCTGATCGACGTGATTTTTTGTATCCTCACTTTCTTTATCTTGGCGGCGGTGTCGCTGACGCGCCAGTTTGCGATCAACACCGATTTGCCCAGGGCTTCTACGGGTGTCGCCCAGATGCGACAAACCAAAATTGTGACGATCGATCCAGTCGGCACGCTGTACTGGGATGAAGACCCGGTGGACGAGTCGCGCTTGGTGCAGTTGGTACAGCAGTTTCAGCAAGAGTCGCCCGATGGAACGATCGTGCTGAATGCGCCGCCCTACGCCAGCTACGACAGCGTGGTGCGGGTGTTGGACTTGCTGCGGGCCGTGGGGGGCGATCGCGTCGCCCTGGCCGTCACGCCCAGTACCCAAGAGCCAACCGACCAGTTTGCACCGGGTCAACCCGGCTTTTCAACGCCCGGTGGAGCGCCAGGGTTGAATAATCCTGGTTTGAATAATCCTAGTTTGAATAATCCTGGTTTGAATAATCCTGGTCTGGGAAATCCAGGAACGCCGCTCGATCCCTTTGGCTTGCCGACTGTGCCGGGTGATCCGCTGGGAACGCCTGCTGCACCGCTGCCCCGCACCAATGGCGGCAGTTCTGCCCAACCGGGTGGCGCTGGCGCAGGTCAGACCACTCCTCGCACTCCGACGCTACCGCCTGCGGGTCAGCCCTAGATTTAGCCCTAGACACTTTACTAGACACTTTAAATTTTGATTAGATCAGGGCTTGGGCTGGGCTTTGACTGGGCTTTGACTGGGCTTTGACTGGGCTTTGACAAAGGCGATCGCCCCCTGCCACTGCACCGTCTGGTGGCTCAAGCACTGGCGTAATAGCGTCTGAATTTGGTTCAGATCCGCATCCGAGAGGAATTCGCGGATCTGTTCCGCATAGGTGGGCTTGGCACTGGCAGATGCAAACCAGCGGTCAATCAGCGTGGGTGAAATCAGCAGTTCCGTTTGCGTGTGTTCCAGCGCAATCTCTGCGGTGAACCCTGCTTGATCAAATAGCGTTTCCAGGTCTTGTACATCCCAGGTCATGCTCCAGACCGCGGCGCTTTCGTAAAGCTGCTCCTCCGCCTTGCGCCAGCGGTTCAGTAGCCTGGACGGAATGCGGTCTGGGGGAATGAGCTGGTGCAGGCGCTGTGTATGACGAGGCATTGTCTCTGCCAAGAGCAGATACCCTCCAGGTTGCAGCAGCAATTTCCAGGCTTGGAGCCATGTGCTGGGAGGGGCGATCGCATTCAAAAACACATTCCGACCTATGAGCCGATCGAAATGCAGGCTTGGGGACTCGGCGTGTAGCACAGCGGGTAAATCGGCGATCGCGCTGTGCAGCACAACGGGACGCAGCAGTTCCGGCAGCGCAGCCGACTGTTCTTGCAGCGCGGCTGCATCCTGCTGCTGGGGCGCACAGGCGTAGACCCCGCCTTCGGGAACGCGCCGCACTGCCTCCCACGTCAACAAGCCACTGCCCGCATTCAGGTCGAGAATCAGGTGATGCCGCTGGGGCGGAGCCAGTGCAAAGAGGCGATCGCGCACCTGGGCCAGCCGTTCCCCAGACTGGCTCAGCGTCCGTTGCAGCCACCGCTCTATGCCCGCATCGTCCGGGCCAAAGGTCAGCACCTCCGGCAGCGCCACGCCCACACCCTCCACCAGCGCCGCCAATTGCGCCTCGCGCCGCCGCGCCACGTCCTGCTGAATGCGCCCCTCATAGCCCTGCTCCGACGGTTGATAGAAGACTTGCCCCTGCAAGCGACCCGGAAGATACTGCTGCGCCACCCAATGCTCCCGATAGGAATGGGGATAGAGATAGCCCTTGCCGTGCCCAAAGCCGTCCTTGTCTCGGTTGGCATCGCGCAGGTGGGTCGGCACTTCGGCTTCGCGTTCGCGTTCCACTGCCGCCAGTGCATCAAAAAACGCCATGACGCTGTTGGATTTGGGGCAGGTCGCCAGATACAGCGCCGCCTGGGCCAGCGGATAGCGACCCTCCGGCATCCCCACCCGGTCAAAGGCTTCGGCGCAGGCATGGACAACGACGACGGCATTGGGGTCAGCCATGCCCACATCTTCGCCCGCCAGGATCAGCATCCGCCGAAAGATAAAGCGCGGATCTTCGCCTGCGTAGACCATGCGGGCCAACCAGTAGAGGGCCGCGTCCGGGTCGGAACCGCGCAGGCTTTTGATAAAGGCACTGATGGTGTCGAAGTGGGCATCGCCTTCTTTGTCATAGAGGACGGCGCGTTTTTGGATGGATTCTTCGACAACCTCCAGCGTGACGTGAATTGTTCCCTCTGCATTCGCAGGCGTGGTTTCAACGGCGAGTTCCAGCGCGTTCAGCAATGTGCGAGCATCGCCATTGGCAACGTTGATCAGATGTGTGCGAGCGTCTGGATCAATCTGAACCTGTCGCGTTCCATAGCCGCGATCGCCATCCTGCAATGCCTGATCCAGCACTCGTTCCAAGTCTTGTTCCGTCAGTGGCTTAAGCTGAAACACCCGCGAACGGCTGACCAGCGCCTTATTCACCTCAAAGTAGGGATTCTCGGTCGTTGCGCCAATCAGAATCACCGTGCCGTTTTCCACCCAGGGCAGCAGCGCATCCTGCTGAGACTTGTTAAACCGATGCACCTCATCCACAAAGAGAATGGTGCGCTGTCCGTACATGCCGCGTGTTTCCTGGGCGGTGGCGATCGCCTCTCGAATCTCCTTCACACCCGCCAGCACTGCGTTAATCGACAGAAACCGGGCGCGGGTCGTGTTGGCAATCACCATCGCCAGGGTCGTTTTGCCCGTTCCCGGCGGCCCGTAGAAAATCAGCGACGAAAGCTGGTCTGCCTGAATGGCACGGCGCAGCAGTCGCCCCTCGCCCAGGATATGCTCCTGCCCGATGTATTCTGCCAGGGTGCGCGGCCGCATCCGAGCTGCTAGGGGCGCTTCGGCGGCGGTGATCTGCTGTCGATGCTGCTCAAACAGGTCCATCATCTACTGCGCCGAGGGCGATCAGCGCGCTTTTCTGCGGTTCTGTTAGTCCTGCTACGCCCGTAATGTCCATGCCTTCATAAGGGCGATCGCTCCTTAACACTTGCACACATTCGCCCGTTTTGGCATCCCACAGGCGCACGGT
>NZ_DVEA01000147.1:0-50798 GCF_015295965.1 Thermoleptolyngbya sp. M55_K2018_002 | reverse complement strand
AGGTCGGCGGTGTGCCACTGGGCGAGGTGCTGGCGCAGGTCTTTGCATTCTGCGGTCAGGCTGGCATCGTTTAGCCCAAAGCGACACCATTCTTCTACGATTCGCAGTCCCTCGCGGGCCCGATCCAGGTTGGCATCCAAAATGCGATGAATCGCGGTGAGGGGGCGGTCGGCTGGGTGGTTCATACGACAAGGGATGGGGGTGGAGATGATGGGCTTTGGAGGGGTTGGGCGGAATCGGGGAGCAAGTTGCAGCAAAACAGAGCCGAGAGCCATGCCGAGAGCGATCGTAGCGAATTTGGGCAGCGGGGGCAAAGGCGGGAGGGGAAGTGTGAATGTTGCTGGGGAGAAATTGGGGCAGAGGGCGCTAGAAGGAGCGGGGGAAATGATGGGGGCGATCGCCAGAAGTTGTCTTTATTCGACTGGCTTCAGAACCTTTTTACATAAAAAAGTGAGCAGTTTTTGAGAGATTCGCTAGTATGAATGGCTGAATTTCTAAACACCATAACCCCGTCAGAATTTCCAGCTTTTTTGGGAGGGCAACGATGACTCTAAAGGGATGGGTACGGCCGCCAGTTGGGATGCGAGTGCAATCTATTCGGTCGATTCGGCAATCTCCAGCGACTCTGCACATCCAGCAGTGGGGCCAGTTGGCTGTTCTAATGTTGGGGCTATTGGGGACGTTGGGGGCGCTGGAGGGTGTGCCTCGCCGCTCTGCCCAGGCCAATGAACCTGTGGTGCAAGCGGCTGTTTCCCAACTGATCTTTGTGCATCCGGTGCTGGGCAGCGATGCCACGGGAGACGGATCGCCGCGATCGCCCTTCCGCACGATTACCCACGCTGCCCGACTTGCGCCGCCCAATACGGTCATTCTGCTTGCTGCGGGAACCTATGCAGCGGACAACGGGGAACGGTTTCCGATTTTGCTGCCGCCGGGGGTGGCGGTGCAGGCAGACCCGACCACAGGCGGCGAGGGGGTGGTGATTCAGGGGCAAATCGCGCAGGGCGGTGCGACCCCGATGGCTGTGACTGCTGCCCCTGCTGCCCCTAATGTTATGCCGCGCCCAGCTACGCCGCGCCCAGCCGCCCAGTCTGCTATGCCAATTGCGCCGCAGACCAGCATGAGTGCTGAGGTTGTGGAAGAACCCGCTGCGCCGTTTCCCTTTGCAGCGGCGGGCGCAGGGTTTCTGCCAACCACGCCGACGGGCGATTTTCCGGTATCCAGCGGGCTGAACCCACAGCGAGGAGCCACCCCGCGCACGTTTGGGCGGGCGGCTGGAGGGCGATCGCCCTCGTCTGCTAGTGCCCCGCCCGCAGCGCCAATGCCGACGCAGGGTTCTATGCCAACGCAGATTGCGCCCCAGTCTCTCCGGGGCATTCCCATTTCCGTTGCGCCGCCTGCGGTGATCTACCCACAACAATCTCAAGCGGGAGATGGCAACAGCCCATTGCCTAGTCAGTTTGTGCCTCGCCAGTCCATACCCAACCAGCCCATTTCGTCCGGGGGCTTTGCTATGCCGACTCCTGTGCGGCGGCCGGTTGAGCAGCGTGCCTTTCGGCCTTTGCCCCAGCGTACCTCCCAGGGTGGTGCAGTGGCGCTCTCGCCGTCTCGTCAGGAACCCGTTGCGAATTTTCAGGGCGTGATTGAGATTCCTGTACCGCCGCCAGAAAGCTCTGGACGTGTGGCTCCGCGCCAGTCTGGGGGAACAGTGCAGCGATATGAGCGGCCGCCTGCGGTGGGGCGATCGCCCGTCGCTGTTCCGCCTGCCCCTCCCTACACGCAATACACGCTGCTGCCCGTGCCCGACCCCAATGCACCAATTGGCAATGTCAGCGGTGTGCCCAGTGTGCCTGTGTCTGGCGCTCGTCCCCGCCCCACTACGCCCGTTGCCAGCCGCGCCAGTGAGCTAGGGCTGCGCTATCGGGTGGTGGTTCCCGCTGCCAGTGCGGCTGTGCAGGATCGCGTGCTGAGCGTGTTTCCTGGTGCGTTTCTCACCTACGATCGCCGTCAGTCGGTGGTTATGCAGGTGGGCGCGTTCAACAGCGAAGCCAATGCCCAGGAAGTGATTGATATTCTGCGTCAGAACGGGGTTCGCGCCCAAATTGAGCGAGTGGACTAGGCGGGGTTTTGGATTTGCGATTTGGGATTTTGGATTGCCGATTAAGCCTTCGGGTGGCTTTCAGCAATTTTGTTCGCAGCGCTACGGAGGATGGATTGGGCGTTTGTCTGGTTTCTACGTCTAGATTAAACCTCATTAAACCTTGCCTACAATCCCAAATGTTTTTGCACCTGCCGCAGGGTGCGCTGCATGTCGGGAAGGCGTTTCCAGGCGGCGGCGATGCGGCGAAATTCGGTGGCGGGCATGGCGGGTGCGCCCATGATGATGCTGTTGGGCGGAATATCGGCGTGGATCATGGATTTCCCGGCAATTTGGCTGAAGTTGCCGATGTGTACTTGGTTATTGATGCCGACCTGTCCGCCAACGATGACGCGATCGCCCAGGCTGCTGCCGCCGGCCATGCCTGTTTGAGCGGCGATCGCGCAGGCTTCGCCAATGGTGCAGCCGTGACCAATCTGTACTAGATTGTCGATCTTGGTGTTGCGGCGGATGCGGGTTTCGCCGACGGCGGGGCGATCGACAGCGCTGTTGCAGCCGATTTCTACGCCGTCTTCGAGGACGGTGCGGCCGGATTGCTCCATCTTGAGCCAGCCGTCGCGGGTGGGGACGAAACCGAAGCCTTCGGAACCAATGACTGCGCCGCTGTGGATGACGCAATCTGCGCCGATTTGGGTGCGCTCGTGGAGGGTGCAGTTGGCATGGAGGATGGTGCGATCGCCCACGGAAACGCCGGGATACAGCACGACGTTGGGATGGATGCAAACATGGTCGCCCAGGACGCAGCCTGCCTGGATCACCACATTTGCGCCGATGGAGATATGCTTGCCGAGGGTGGTGGTGGGGTCGATGATGGCGCTGGGGTGAATGCCGGGGGCGGGCTGAAAGGGTTGGTAAAACAGGGCGATCGCCTGGGCAAAGAGGAGGCGCGGGTTGGGGGTGGCGACCCAGGCGATGGAGCGGTCGCTGGCGGCCTGTTGCAGGGCGGCATCCTGGGGCAAGATCAGGGCGCTGGCGGCGGTGGTGGCGACCTGCTTGGCAAATTTACCGCCTTCGATGTAGCTGAGGGTGCCGCTGGGGGCCGCTTCGATGGGGGCGATCGCGCTGATCTCTGGGTTAAGGTCGGGCTGCTGGGGGAGGCTGCTATCCAGGGTGTGACTTGGCTTGCCGAGCTGGTGGACAATTTCGCTAAAGCGCATTTTGACAGTCTCTTCGACAGACTCTTAGGGGTGGATCTATGAAGGGTGGGTATCGTTGGGCTGCACCGGACTGACTTTGGCCCGAAACAGCAGGCGATCGCCCCAATAGTATCCAGCAAAGCGCACCCGAATGCGATCGCCTGGTTGCACTGCTGTCTTGGAAGCCTCCATCAGCTCGTGCTTTTGGGGGTCATAGCCTGCTTCGCTGCCAATCGGCGCAATGGTGGCCACGTCCCAATCGGTGAGCAGTCGCTCAAGCGGGCGCAAGTGGGGCACGAGTTGTCGGGCTGGAAAGTCAGGGTTTTGCTCAATTACATTCAGGAAGACGGGCAGCTTTTCGAGCAACGGCTCTAGTTGCAACAGCGCGGCCCGTTGGCAGGCCTGGACGGCTTCGGCGGTCTGCTGTTCGACCTGGCGCTGCAACCGCTCATACTCTTTTTGCAGGGTCGTATTTTGCAGGGTAGTATTTTGCAGGGTTGTAAGCGATTCGGATCGAGCAGCTTTTGAAGTGGAAGGTAGGTCTGGACGTTCGATGGGCGGAGAACCCGAAAAGGTGGCAATCAGGTCGCTAATCGAGGTGTTTAAGGCTTGGCTGAGTCGGGCGATCGCTCCCACGCGCAGCTTTAGCACGCTGCCGCGCCGCAGTTGGTCGATTTGCCAGGTGGATACGCCTGCTTGCTGAGCTAGGGCGGCAAAGCTGGGGATGCCGGCCTGCTGCATGAGCGATCGCAACTGCGGCGTATAGGGAAACGAATCGTTAGACGAAGCCATGCGGTGAGCAAGCCATGCAGCGAGCCAGACATGCAGTGAGCCAGACGCTATGCCAAGTGCATCTTAAGAATCGACGGAGAGGCCCGCCGCACCTTGCATAAAATCGTCTCATGTCCCAGGCGCGAACAGGCCTCAAAACGGTGGCAGCCTGAAAATCCGTAATATTGCCCGTCTACTTCTAGTACGTCAATCGGTTCCTGGAGTCCAATTTCTTGGATGGATTCCATCAGCGCCCGGACTTTTTCCTGGTCATTTTGGCGAAAGAGCGGTCGCTGGATTAAGCGAATGGGGATTGCTTCGATTCTCATGGCAGTGAAAAGGGTAGTGGAACGTCGTGTGCAGTGCAGTTTGTGCAATGTAGTTGTGC
This sequence comes from Thermoleptolyngbya sp. M55_K2018_002, assembly GCF_015295965.1. Classification (NCBI taxonomy): domain Bacteria; kingdom Bacillati; phylum Cyanobacteriota; class Cyanophyceae; order Oculatellales; family Oculatellaceae; genus Thermoleptolyngbya; species Thermoleptolyngbya sp. M55_K2018_002. The sequence continues at coordinate 46,345 of NZ_DVEA01000147.1, read as the reverse complement.
AATGTAGTTGTGCAATGCAGTTTGTGCAATGCAGGTCTGGTGAGGCTGCATCTGCACCAGCAGCCTGCTTTTCTTAAGCATACTCATAACGAGTATGACTTGCAAGCGATCGCCCCGGAAACTCGCGAGATGCGGCTTTGCGGCTTGTTTAGATGTTTTTTCGGACTTTTTTAATACTTCTTCACGGATTCTTCATGATTTTTCTGCGTAAGTAGCGCCGCAGGAACCGCATTTCTGATGAAAATATTGTAAATTACGCTAGCAATATAAAGACTTGAGAAAAAGGTTCTCGAATGTAAATCTATATTTCTCTGCCGGCTTTATTTAGCTAATGTTTTTCGCTTTATTAATAGCGGATCGGCCTTCGTATTGTGGCTGTAGATTATGGCTGTAGATTGCGGCTGTAGATAGTAAGGCAACGTTTTACAGCGATGTTGTATTTGTATTCTCCAGACTAACCGTATCTTGATTTCTATCTTCTAAAACTCCTAGCTGTTGCTGTATATGGGGCTGAATCTCTACGTCTTGTCTGAAAATTCTCCTGATAATCAACATGTAGGTTGGTCAGTCAGCCAGAATCTAGAAGAAGTTCTATCCAGTGTTGTTAAGCCCGTCTTTCTCTACCCCACTCATAACCAGTCAATTCGGCTGGGGGCGCTAAAAGTTTCCGATCGCTATGTGTCTTTTACTCGACGATATCGGCATCGCCTGTTTCGCTCCTGGTATGAGTTGGAGCAGTTGCCCAGTTTGGGTTCTGGGATAAATGTATTGCTGATTGTGGGGCTTGGGTCGCAGTTTCTACTGTCGATGCATACGCTCGGCCCGCTGCTGAAACGGTTTGATGTCAGAATTGGTTATCTGTTGGATGGGTTTAGCGCAAATCACCTCAATCCTGCCGCTATTTCTTGCCTGGACTATCTATTTACAATCAGTCAAGATATGGCTGATTCTGTGAGAGAGATGCACGGCATTAATGCAATGTACTTGCCGCTTGCGACAAATACGTTGGGGGTGGAACTCAATCGGCAGCATCGCTGGATTGATATCTTGAGCTATGGTCGGCGAAATGAAGCAATCCATCGACAGCTTCATGCGCGATTCGGAGGAGCAGAGAGCGATCGCTTTTATTTGTATTCCACCTTTTCCAAGCCTGATCTGCTTGACCGAGGCGAGCATGTGATGCTCCATTCGAGGTTGCTCAATCATGCAAAAATCAGTCTTTGCTTTGAAGCGAGTGAAGTGCCGCGTTTCTATCAGGATTCTCCCTTGCTGTATCGATGGTTAGAGGGTTGGCTCTACGGCTGCACGATTGTTGGGAAACGTCCGTTTGGGTCAGGCGTGGCGGAGTTGATGGATTGGGAGAACAGCGCAATTGATTTTCCAAGGGGCAGCAATGCGGTTGAGTTTTTGGAATCTCTGCTAGCGGATCAGGATTTTTTACAGCAAAACTCCCTCCGAAATCACTGTGAGTGCCTCTTGCGGCACGACTGGCGCTATCGCCTTCGAGACCTGTTGGCGATCGCCAGTTTGCCTGTTCCTGCGAGGCTTGACGCAGAAATTCAAGCGCTGCAACAAAAGGGCGATCGCCTGCTGGAAGAATGCCGCATCCCGATTTATTTTTAATGACTCCATTGCTCAACTTGGGGGCTTAGATTCGAGTAGCTCTCGAATGCTTTGAAGTTCTGAGAGAATCGCCCGCAATAGCTTGTGGGTGGTGGTTTCTGCTGATTCTTGAACATGAATTGTGACTTGTTTCATTCCAAGGATATCGGCTGCAAAGCGGGCGACTTCATTGGGGTGAAACAGGATGGGATCTTCGAGCGTTTGGCGCAATTCTGGGTTGAGCCGCGATGGGTCATAGGGCGGATTTAGGGTATTTGGGTCGGTGTTGGCATAGCGGTAGACCGAAGCACGGGAACGATTCAGCACTTTTTGGGCAGCTTCGACGGTCAGCAGTCCTTCGGGGGTGGTGAAAACTCGGTTGTCCATGAATTTGCAGACGAGAATTTTTAAGAATTGCGTTTGTCTTAATTTTATCCGATTCGTCTTATATTGAGTCTAAATTTAAGAATAACTACCTCAATGCTAGTCTTTTGATTGGATTTATTGTCTTATTTTAAGTCCAATAAAGAGACTTATTTTCTCTTTGTTGGACAAGTTTTAGTATATTTTTATTTCTCTAATTGAAAAAGCAGTCGCCTTTGTCTCTTTTTGGACAATTACGCTCATTGTTAGACCTATAAAAAGACTTTTAATCTTAAAATGAGTCCTGAAAATGGATTATTAATCTCAAATTAATACTCTTTAGGGATATGACTCGACTCCGCTATTCGGATCTGACAATTGGAGTTGCAATCAAACTTCTGCGCTCTTCCGCACGGGCTGTGTTAGGGTTGAGGCGGCAAAACGCCAGAGTTTTTCACCGGAGCAGGGCGATCGCTACAGCGTTATCGGTTCAGAAGACTAGCGTTGCCTGGCCACCCTACAGGGGTTAAAAAATAGTCCAAATTAAGTCCAGGAAATACACTGCATCTCCAAAAGCTTTGCTGGTAAAACGTTTTGATGATTTGAGTATTTGCGTTATCCGCAGCTAGTCAAGCGATGAATGACCTGCCGCAACAGGTGCTTCAGAACTGCGCTGCAACCCATCAAGTGGGTCAGCATCAATAAACTCAGCCGCAGAGTGCTGTTTTGCGTAGCCGCACCGCAAAATCTTGACCCGTTACGCTAGGCGCTAACACATCCTCCAAAAGGGTATCCATTTACTGGCAACGACTCTGAAGCGAGTTTCTAAAGCGAGTGAAGAATTAGCAGTCACAAAATCCTTGTTCTTAAAAGGGAGTCTTTGAAAAAAGTCTTTAACCCCACCATGCAGGGAAATGTTGCATAACATTTCCACTTAAATGTCTGAAATTAAAGCTTATAGAAAACAAGTCTCTCTTTAGATAAGAGCGAACTACGTCTTCAGATGGTCTTGCTCACAAGACAGATTCGATATTGTTTAGCTATGAACGAAAGGGCATTCAAAAGCCTGTTGAACTTTAGGAGATTACCTATGAACCTTCTAGCTTGGATCGTGTTGGGTTTGGTAGCCGGTGCGATCGCCAAAGCGATTTATCCGGGTCACCAAAGCGGTGGTATCCTGGGAACGCTGCTGCTGGGTGTGATTGGTGCATTTGTGGGTGGTAGCCTTTACAACCTGATCACGACAGGCACTCTAGCGCTCACGGCTACCGGACTTAGCGTTGGCGGTGTTTTTATTGCCGTGCTGGGCGCGATTATTGCACTGTTTGTTTATTACTCCGCGACTCGTCGGGCTGTTTAATTAGAGTCCTTCGCCAGCAATATGATTTAGGGCAACTGTTAGGATGGTTGCCCTACGTCATTTTCTGAAATTGGTTTTGAAATTGATTTTTAGACACCACTTTTCTAGCCGTCGATTTTGAGTGTTGAGATTTTGATTTTATTGCCCGTCAATCATATTAAGCGCCTTTACCTATTTCATTCACAGCGCCACTGAGACAGGCTGATACGAACTGCTCTTTTTCAGGAGTAGATATTTTTTTAGGCATATCGATAGTTTGCAACCTTCTTTTTGAGCTATGTCAACTGACCTGCTAATGAGTAAATCTCTCCAGCAATCTAAATCTTCTAAATCTGAAGCGGAATCAAGAGCCGAGTCCTTAAAGCAGGAGTTGCGAGATTTTGTGCTGGATGCGGAAGATGATGTGGCGATCGCCCTAGAACGCTACAGCGCTGATCAGCTCCGTCGTTGGGCAGCCACAAACCTCCAGGGAATCAGCCGCACCGATTTGGCGATTGACATGTTTTTGACGGAGGGACAGGTCAATGGGCAATCCGTGCTAGATATTTTTGCTCAGAATATCTCTAATCGATCGCAGGACGATCAGGCGTTAGTCGAATCCTGGAAACGGGCTTTTAACGGACTATTTGTGGTGCTGCAAGTTGAGGGCGATCGCTACAAGGTGATGAATTGGCTCACGGAAAAATGCTATTGGGCAAAGCCAAATCGGTTCCACTCTTCAGAAGAACTTTCTCGTCTCAGCCCTGGTGAGATCGTCGTGACCCGCCTCTGGCCCGAAACACCAGATCAGTGGATATTCTCCGGCCCCTTGCTGCTGCTTGGAAAATTAGGAAAACCCAAGCTCGCAGTCGCCATTGGCAACTTCAAAAACTGGTTTCCCAATCAGCTCTATGGCGACGCACCAGAGCTATTAGAAGAAGCTTGGACTTCCGTAGAGCGATATCATCAATATTTTGTGGAATTCTTTGGAACAAATCGTATAACCCTGCCAGGGCACGAGTTGAACAAGCAGATCAAAGCCTATCAGGACGAAATGACTCAACGCCGCTTGGCAGAAGCAGGGATTGATGCCTCTAAATCCTTAAAAGAACTGGTCAACGAAGCAGGTCTTTCGGAAGAAGATGTGGCGGAGTCGGCAGAGCTATTAGGAGAAGAAAGTGGAGCAGTCAACCACCTGCTTAATAGCAATCAGTCTATCAAAATGGTGATGCCGCCGATCAGTTTGCCAGACGATTTGCGTCGGGCAGAAGCGGTGACTGTGTTCGTCCATCCCCGCTGGGGTCAAGCCTTTTTGCAAGACTATGCCCGACTGACCCAACTGCTTGAATCCACAGATGAAGCAGCAACGGCAGGGGTAGACCAAATTCTTCAAAAATATCTGAAAGAAGATGCAGTGAACGCCTACGTTTGGCACTGCATGGCAGAAGACTATCCCCAGCCATTGACGGAGGCTTTGCAACGCTGCCTCGATCGCCCATCGTTCAGACTAGATGACCTGGACGAGGTTCTGGCAGGCGCTGGGAAATCTCTAGAACCCACGCTGCCGGAGATAGCCAGTGTGCCGATGCATTTGCAAACGCTGTTTGAAGAAGCCTTGCAAGACGTGACCCGCAGTTCCTCCAAGAAAAAGGCAAAGGGTAAACCAAAGCAAAAGTCTGGGTTTGGAGGCCGCTAATTTCGGCTAATTGACCCGTCTCACGTCACGCATACGGAGCATACATAGCGTGTTGAGCGGGTTGCAGATTCAGGCATCGGCAGCGAAAACGGTTTCAAACCCCGAATCAATGATTCAATAAGAAACAGGACTTACGCAGTTGGACAATTTCTCGCGGGCTGCGCCCACGAGAAATTGTCCAAAACCCAAAGAGCTTATCGCAAGTGCGTAAGTCCTGAAGAAAGAGCAATCCAGTTTGATGGTGAAGGAGAATAGTTGCAATGGGATTTGTTGCATACGTGCTGATGCTGGCGATCGCCTTTGGTGGCGCAATTGGTTTGTACTACGCGCTGCGGACAGTGAAGCTGATTTAGGTTGCCTTGAACAAGCGGATTGAGCGCAATCACCCTCGTAGCGATCCGCCATATCTTGATACGCCACATCTTTCCGCCATATCTTATAGAGATCCGCCGTATAGCGATCCGCCACCTGCATTCCCCAAAAAAGCTGGCCCTTCAGCCCATGCGGCTTGAAATGCCAGCTTTTCTGCGTGGAATCACTCCCGCTGGCGCTGGCGCTCTGGAGCCGACAACCCCTCATTTCTAACCCCCGACTCTATGCGTGCATTCAAGCATCTCGACACCATTACCGCGCTGTTTGTCGCAGTGCTGTTAATCTCCAACATTGCCTCCACCAAGATTTTGACCCTTGGCCCGTTTACCTTCGACGGCGGCACGATTCTATTTCCCCTCAGCTATATCTTTGGCGACATCTTGACTGAGGTCTACGGCTATGGGCGATCGCGCCGAGTGATTTGGCTGGGCTTTGTGTCAGCGCTGGTGATGGCAATCACGCTCGCCATTGTGGGGGCGCTGCCACCCGCCGCCGACTGGGGCAACCAGTCCGCCTATGAAACCATTCTGGGGCAAACGCCGCGCATCGTCGCAGCAAGCCTGATTGCCTACATTGCGGGAGAGTTTTCCAACTCCTTCACGCTGGCAAAGCTCAAAATTCGCACATCCGGACGCTGGCTCTGGCTCCGCACCATCGGCTCCACGCTAGTTGGGCAACTGCTCGACACCGGGCTATTTGTGCTGATCGCCTTTACGGGGGTCGTGCCAAACTCCCTGCTGTGGCCGCTCATCGTGTCCAATTATTTATTCAAGTGCGGCGTGGAAATTCTCTTCACCCCTGCCACCTACGCGATTACAGGCTGGCTCAAGCAGGAGGAACAGGAGGACTACTACGATCGCAACACCGACTTCAATCCGTTCCACCTGTCGCAAACGCACCAATAAACCGCGAAACTAAGCCGCCACAAGCCAACCGTCGTTAGCCGACGTTAGCCGATCAAAAAAGCGAGAACACAAAAACGCGATGGATAGACTCCTGCTGAGCTAGGGTCTGCCCATCGCGTTTGGGTGAGATGAAACGAGAATGATCGAACCAGGCGTTTGGCTACTGCACCATGCCACCCGATGCCTGGAACCGAGCGCGAGCCCGCTTGTAAGCCTGCGTCGCACGAAACTGGTCTTGGCGGGAACCACCGCTTTGAACCTGATTAAGCTTGGCCTGAGCCTCAGTAAAGGCAGTCCGCGCCTCTTCCTGGTTAATCGCATCGCCACGCTCCGCACCGTTCACCAGGATCGTAACCTCGTCCTGATCGACCTCTGCAAAGCCACCCATCAGGGCGATCGCCACCCAGTCCTTATTCGCACGGACGCGCATCACGCCCGTATCCAGAGCCGTCAGCATCGGCGCATGTCCGCTCAGCACGCCAAGCTGACCCGTAGTGCTGGGCAGAATCACTTCCTCTGCCGGAGAATCCCAGACCGTTTTGTCTGGCGCAATGACTCGAACAGTTAGCGGCATAACGTTGAATTAGGGTTAGAGAATCAAAAGCGAGTCGAAGGAAATAGCGTTAAAGAAATAGCGCTATGGATCATCTCAAGCCAGGTATGTACAGCGTGAACTGCACATACCCAGCAATTCAAAACATTACTTGCCTTCAGACTTCATCTTTTCGCCCTTGGCGATCGCCTCGTCAATGTCGCCCACCATATAGAAGGCCCCTTCCGGCAGATCATCCAGTTCACCCGCCAGGATCTTCTTAAAGCCCTGGATGGTCTTATCGAGTGTCACGTACTTGCCAGGGGCACCCGTAAACACTTCCGCCACAAAGAACGGCTGCGACAGGAACTTCTCAATCTTGCGGGCGCGGGCCACCGTCAGGCGGTCGTCTTCCGACAGTTCATCTAGACCTAGAATCGCAATGATGTCCTGAAGCTCTTTGTAACGCTGGAGCGTTGCCTGCACCGCACGCGCCGTGTTGTAGTGGTCATCGCCCACAATGTCCGGCTGGAGCATAGTCGAAGCAGAGTCCAGCGGGTCTACGGCTGGATAAATGCCCTTGGAGGCCAAGCCGCGAGACAGCACCGTGGTTCCATCCAGGTGGGCAAAAGTCGTTGCTGGGGCGGGGTCGGTCAAGTCGTCCGCAGGCACGTACACCGCCTGAATCGAGGTGATCGAACCTTCGCGGGTCGAGGTAATCCGCTCTTGCAGCGCCCCCACGTCAGTACTCAGCGTCGGCTGATAGCCCACCGCAGACGGCATCCGGCCCAGCAGCGCAGACACTTCAGAACCTGCCTGCACAAACCGGAAGATATTATCAATAAACAGCAGCACGTCCTGCTTGTTTACGTCCCGGAAGTATTCTGCCATCGTCAGCGCCGACAGACCCACCCGCATCCGCGCTCCCGGCGGCTCATTCATCTGGCCATACACCAGCGCAATCTTCGAGTTGGCAGGGTTGTCCTTGTCGATCACACCCGACTCAATCATCTCGTTGTAGAGGTCGTTGCCTTCGCGGGTGCGTTCGCCCACGCCGCCAAACACCGACACACCGCCATGCTGGGTCGCAATGTTGTTGATCAGTTCCATCATGATCACGGTCTTGCCCACACCAGCACCGCCGAACAGACCAATCTTGCCACCCCGGCGATAGGGAGTGAGCAGGTCAACCACCTTAATCCCGGTTTCAAACACCGAGGGCTTGGTTTCCAGGTCGGTCAGCTTAGGAGCTTCGCGGTGAATCGGCAGTGTGTCCTGCGTTGCCACATCACCTTTGTTATCAACCGGCTCACCCAGTACGTTAAAAATTCTTCCCAGGGTTGCGGTTCCCACAGGCACGTTGATGGGTGCGCCCGTGTCTACTGCCTCCATGCCCCGCACCAGTCCATCGGTCGAACTCATTGCCACGGCGCGGATTTGATTGTCACCCAGAAGCTGCTGCACTTCGCAGGTAACCGAAATTTCTTGCCCAGCGGCGTTTTGTCCTTTAACCGTCAATGCATTATAAATCTGAGGCAGGTTGCCACTGGGAAAGCGCACGTCTACGACGGGCCCAATGACCTGAGTAATGTAGCCAATATTAGTTTTCTCTGCTGTGGTGACCATGCTTTCGCCTATCGTCTGATCAGCTTTTTGAGGGGTTCGTGACAGCTTTAACATAACGTAAAATTGCCACTTTTCAGATTATCACTAAACCTGTCACAAAAAGTTCTCAAAATTTTTAGGATCTCCAGTGACGACGCTCTGTAGCCACCTCATCAGAGCTGCTTCAGACCTGCACCGACTGTTCAACCAGTCCCCCAAATAGCCAATAATGAGGATAATTGCTAGGTGCTAGCCATCTGGCACCCCGGCTTGCGTAAAGGATCTAAGTATCTATTCTGGACGGTAATTTGAACCTTCCTTCTTTTCTCTGGCTCTGGCGCATTGCGGCCTGGTCGATGGGGCTATCGCTGTTGACCTATAGCCTGCTGGGGATCAGCGGGGTTTGGATGCGGCGCAGTCGTCGTCAGGCGTTCCCCAGACCAAGGTGGCTGCGATCGCTCCACCTGACATTAGGCGGGTTGCTGGTGTTGCTGGTGTTGCTGCTGCTGACGATTGGGCTGGTGGGGACGCTGGGCTACTACGGCAGTCTGGGGCATTCGGTGCATCTAGTCGCAGGGCTGACGGTGGTGGCGCTGGTGCTGCTGTCTGCGGGTAGCGCTATGCAGATTGGAACCGAACGCCCTTGGGCGCGATCGCTCCATGTGGGCACGAATTTGGTTTTGCTCCTGGGCTTTATCGCCGTTTCTCTATCGGGCTGGAGCGTGGTGCAAAAATACCTGCCCTAGTTTTTTCACTTCTGAGTTCTATGGCTACCTCTTCTGCTGAATCGCTATCTCCGCCGTTGCCAGAGTTGCCTCAGACGTTCCGCATTTCGCCGCTGATCCGCCTGACGCTGCTGCTGTTTTATGTCGCGCTGACAGTGCCGCTGCCGTTTTTGGCAAAGGTGACCCATGCGCCCGTGCCGCCGAGTGCGCTGGCAGTAGCGCTGGGGGTGGGGGCGATCGCCCTCTATGCTGCCCTCAGCGAGCAAGTGATCGTAACCAACACGGGCATTCAGGTTGCCTATCCCCGCTGGGTCCCTGATTTATTGCGAAAGGGCTGGAGCCTGGACTGGTCAGAGATTACATCACTCAAGCCGCGCTCCACCGGGCAGGGCGGGCTAGTCTACTACTTTTTGACTCAAGCAGGCGAGGCAAAGCTGCTGCCGATGCGGGTGGCAGGCTTTGCTCGGCTAGTGTCGCTGGTGCAGACCAAGACGGGTATCGACACGACCGACGTGCGCCCGCTGTCTCAGCCGTGGATGTATTTGATTTTGCTAGGGCTGACGCTCCTGCTGCTGTTGATAGACACCTGGACAATCTGGACCGCGCTGACTGTTGGGATGCCTGCTTAATGCCCATGCCAGAGCGAATTTCCGGGATAGACCTCTATTCTGGATAAACCTCTATTCTTCAGTTTCCAGAACTTCTGACGAAGACCGCTCCGGCGCGAGAGGCTCATCCTCGTCCTCGGGCCAGTCGGCGATCGCCTGCACCACAAACGGCAGCCCAGCGCCCCGCAGCCCCCGACGAATCCGCTCCGGCGTGTCCTGAAACACCACAAACAGCGGGTGAGTTTCTTCAGCCGCTTCACTTAGAATATGCTTGTGACGCGGCGGCATCAGCCACTCATAGCCCTTGTCGAGGAGCACCTGGGTGCGCCGCCAGCGGCTCAGCAGTTCCGAAAAGTCCTCATTGGGACGATAGATAAAGACAAAGATTTCTGGCCCGGTTTTCACCTGCCATTCGGGGTCGCACATCAGAATTGCCACGTCGCAGGGCAACCGCAGCACCTCACCTGCCGACACCGTTGCCCCGCCCGATTCCGCCGACACACCCGCCTGCCGCACGCGCACCACAGGCAGCGGAATTGTAATCACGCTGTCGTCGGGGCGGCGCATACTGGGCACAGTTTCCAGGTAAGGGCGATATTGCTTGAGTAGGGCGATCGCCCCCCGATGGTCGCTATACTCAGCCAGCAGTTCTTCGTAGCGCAGTTGCAGGTTCGCCATAGAATTAGATGAATCGAAGCAGGGCGATCGCTCCAGTTTCGTCCGCCCTCGCTCTGCATCTTGCTTGAGTTCTTACTAAAAAGATAGGTTGTCCGGGCAAGAAGCGGAGCTTGTGTGTCCTTGCCTGTTCTTTTGCCTATCTAAATTTTGCCTATTTAATATTCTCCATCACCGCAAACATCGGCAGATACATCGCCACCAGAATCGACCCCACCATGCCACCCAAAAACACAATCATGATGGGTTCCATGATGCTGGTCAGCGCCTTTACAGCCTGCTCCACTTCGTCCTCATAGAAGTCTGCCACCTTCATCAGCATCGAGTCGATTTCGCCCGTTTCCTCACCAATACTGATCATCTGGATCGCCATGAGTGGAAACACCTGCTCCCGCTGGAGTGCCAGACTAATCATGCCGCCCGACTGCACCTCCTTTCGCGCCTCATCCACGGCGTTAGAAATTACCTGATTGCCTGCCGTATCGCGCACAATTTCTAAAGAAGTCAAAATTGGAACTCCAGAGCGAGAAAGCGCCCCAAACGTCCGGCAAAAGCGAGCCGTCGCGCTCTTTTGCACCAGATCGCCAAACAGCGGCATCTTGAGGAAAAAGCGATCCATCGTTTCCCGACCCACGCGGGTTTTGTAATACTGGCGATAGGCAAAAGCTCCCAGAATCACAATAATCACCAGCGCGATCAGGTAAATCGGCGTTCTCAGGAAGTTACTAATATTCAGCATGAACTGGGTAAACGCAGGCAGCTCTGCGTCCAGTTCATCAAAAATATTGGCAAAAATGGGCAGCAAAAAAATTGTCATGCCCAAAAACACCAGAATAGCAATAATTCCCACCGTTACCGGATACGCCATCGCAGACTTAATCTGGTTCTGCAATCGGGCAATGTCTTCCAGCAGTTTAGACAGCCGATTCAGCACGTCATCCAGCACGCCGCCGACTTCGCCAGCCTGCACCATGCTGACATACAGGTCATCAAAGCACTCCGGATGCTTACGCATCGAATCCGACAGGTTCGTTCCCTGCTGCACATCTGCACTAATGGCCTGGAGCGACTTTTTCAGCTTGGGATTGGGGCACTGATCCGCCAGCACCCCCAGACCGCGCACCAGCGCCACACCTGCGTTGACCAATGCCGCAAACTGTCGAGAAAAAACAGCTTTATCCTTAACCGTGACCTTTGCAAAAGAGTTTTGAATGTCCTTGAGATCGAGCGTGTTGAGCTTCTCAAACAGACTGCGATCCTCTGCCAACTCTTGCACAAACAGGCCCTGTTCCCGCAGCGTGGTTCGCGCTTCAGCGGGAGAGGCAGCGCTGATTTTGCGTTTTACTGGGTTGCCCTTAGAGTCGCGGGCGCGGACAACATAGGTTTGCATAGCGGGTAGGGAAGGGGATGCGAGACGACGTAAATCAGGAAGTTCGCCAACGGTCGAACGGCAAGGCTGCTAATCGGCAAGATCCTTGAGTTCCACTTTATCCAAAACCTAATTTTTCGATACCGATTTCGATACCTAGCAGTTTAGTGAAATTCGCAAAGAATGACACAACTCTAGCCAAACTTTGAATCGGTAGAAAAACTAGAAGAACATAGAGGATACTTTGGACAAACAGCAGCCTGATGAAGTCCGTTCCTTAGACTGGAACATGTCCTTCGGGCTGCTGTTCTAGCTGTTCTGGAGCGTGTTCTACACTGCCAGAACGGTGCTATCGAGTGCCCACGGGCGCACCCGGACGCGCACCACCCGGCGCAGGTTGCTGCATTGCGCCGCCAATCAGCCGCTGGAGTTCGTCGGGGCGAGAGGTTTTCGACATAGCCGATTCAAACGAGATTGTGCCCGCTTTGTATAGGTCAGCTAGCACCTTCTCCAGGGTGACCATGCCCAGTTTGCCGCCCGTTTGAATAGCGGAATAGATTTGGGCGGTTTTGCCTTCGCGAATCAGGTTGGCGATCGCCGGAGTGACAACCATGATTTCCTGTGCCATCGCTCGCCCAAATTCGCCGGGCTTCGGATTCTTCTTGGGCACCAGCGTTTGGCTAAACACTGCCACCAGCGAGTTGGAAAGCTGCACCCGCACCTGCTGTTGACGCTCAGCCGGGAACACGTCAATCATCCGGTCAACGGTCTGGGAAGCGGAACTGGTGTGCAGTGTCCCCATCACGAGGTGTCCAGTTTCAGCCGCCGAGATCGCCAGTGAAATCGTCTCTAGGTCCCGCATCTCGCCCACCAGGATCACGTCTGGGTCTTCCCGTAGAGCCGCCTTCAGCGCGTTGGCAAAGCTCTTGGTGTCTTCCCCAAGCTGCCGCTGGTGAATCAAGCTTTTAACAGGTTCATAGACAAATTCAATGGGGTCTTCCACAGTCAGAATGTGTTCTGCACGGGTGCGGTTGATCAGGTCGATGATGGCCGCCAGCGTCGTGGTTTTTCCGGAACCCGTCGGCCCCGTCACCAGGATCAGTCCTCTGGGCTTTTCCGCCATTTCACGCACTACGTCCGGCAGACCTAGCTTCTCGAAGCTAGGAATCTTGGAACTCAGCGCCCGCAAACAGGCGGCATAGGTGCCCCGATCCTTGTATACGTTTACCCGGAAGCGGGCCAGACCTTTCACACCGTAGGAGCAGTCCAGTTCCCAGTTTTGCTCCAGGTTTTTACGCTGGGTGTTGTTAAGCATACTAAAGATCAGCCGCTGGCATTGCTCTGAGGTCATCGGCTCGTCGCTGATGGGGGCGAGGTGGCCATTGATGCGGAAGTAGGGCGGCAATCCAGCCGACAGGTGCATATCCGACCCGCCCATCTCAATCAGTTGCTCCATCAAGTCTTCGATCATCAATTCCATGTGGGTGGCTCCTTCTATGCAGGGTTGTATTTAAGTTGTGCCTAAGTTAAGACAAGTTGGGAACAGCTAGCGCTTAGGGCAAGTAGCACTTAGGGCAAACAGCGGCGCTAATCCTGGAAGCGGGGGGTGGTGCAATAGGGGCAATCTAGCCATTCGGGGCGTAGTTCAGCAGCACAGTTGCGGCAAGTCAGCGAACTCTTGCGCTTGGCTTTGAGTTCGGCTTCTAGACCAGTATCGGTGAAGGTAACACGCTCCACTTCCTCCAAGGTGGTGCTGCCTTGTCGGACTAAGTTCAGGCTGTAGGCCAGCAAGGTCTTCATGCCCTCGTCTACTGCAACTTCCTTGATTCGCTCGGTGGGTGCGCCTTCAGTGATGAGAGTCTGGATTTGCTCCGTTACACGCATGACTTCGTATACCCCGCAGCGTCCTTTGTAGCCACTGCCCTTGCAGGTGGGGCAGAGGGTGTTTTGGGCGCGGGCGGACTGAATCTCGTCAGGTGACAGTTCATGAGCTTTATAGAAGGTCACTTCTGCTTCGCGAGAAGCCGACAGGCCAAAGCGGGCCAGTTCTTCGGGGCTAGGGCTGTAGGGAATACGGCAATCGGGGCAGACGCGGCGCATGAGGCGCTGAGCCAGCACGCCAATCAGCGAACTAGACACCATGAAGGACTCTACGCCCATTTCTTCGAGACGGGCGATCGCACTCGCAGCATCATTCGTGTGCAGCGTCGTCAGCACCAGGTGTCCCGTCAGTGCCGCCTCGATCGCCGTCTTCGCCGTTTCCTTGTCACGAGTCTCACCCACCAGAATCACGTCCGGGTCTTGCCGCAGGAAGGCTCGCAGAATCGAGGCAAAGTCCATCCCTTTTTCACGGATCACCTGCACCTGAGTAATCCCCGGTAGGGAGTATTCAATCGGGTCTTCGGCGGTGCTGATATTCACGCCGGGACTATTGCGCTCCGCCAGGGCAGAGTAGAGCGTTGTCGTTTTACCCGATCCAGTCGGCCCCGTCACCAGGATCAGACCAAAGGGACGCGATACCATTTCCTGCACAATTTGCAGCGTTTCTGGGTCGGTGATCAGTTTGTCCAGCCCAAGCTGAGTCGCGGAGTTGTCGAGAATCCGCAGTACCACCTTTTCGCCATAGCGGCTGGGCAGCGTGTTCACCCGGAAGTCCACTTTACGCCCGTCAAAAATCCGGCGAATGCGTCCGTCCTGGGGCATCCGGCGTTCGGCAATGTCCAGATCAGCAATGATTTTGAAGCGAGCGGTGACCGCCGGAACGATTTTCTTGGGCAGCGGCTCCAGACCCTCCCGCAGCACGCCGTCTTTGCGAAAGCGGATGCGGAGATGTTCTTCCTGCGGCTCGATGTGGATATCGGAAACCCCTTCCTGAAGCGCCTTTACCAGAATTTTGTTGACCAAGGCAATCACCGGTGCCGCGTCGGCATCCTGAAGGGCAGCATCCAGGTTGGCTTCGATATCGTCGGGTGGTTCCTCCAGATCGAGGTAATCCAGCCCTTCAAGATCTGCCTTCACATCCACCTTGGACTGAAATTCGAGCTGCTTCTGGCGTTCGACCTGCTCATCTAGATATTGAGAGATGATCCGCTGATAGTCTTCAACCGTGATTACCATCCGCATTAGTCCCAGACCCTGCGGACGCAGAATGCGGTTGAGGTCGTCTTGTGCAGCCAGGTCATCGGGATCGACCATTGCGATCAGCACTGCGGGCGGTTCGCTTTCGGTGCGCGACAGAGGCACAAGGCGATAGCGACGGCACAGATCGACGGGAATGAGACTGTCGATGAGTTGCCCGACCTGGGCAGTCGAAATTTCGTTGATCTCTGGATCGAGGGATTCAACTCCGTAGAGAATTTTAAGTTCAAAAAGCTGTTGCTTCTTATATTGGCGCAGCAGGTCAGGCGGCAACTGCTGACCTGTAATCATCTCCAACACATCCGTCAGCGGTCGCCCTGTTTTGCGGCTTTCTACCAGGGCTTGCTGCATCTGGTCGTTGTTGACGTAGCCCGCCTGGATGAGCTTGTTGCTGAAGGGCGAAAAATTATGCTGGACAACGAGGGCACGACGTTGGGATGAAGAGTTAGCCATAGCTGCTGCTGAGAGGTTTATAGCCTGTATAGAGTTATTGTCCCAGCGCTAATGCCAGAGGGTGTCTGGGGCTGCTGGAGGAAGCAAGAGTGAACTTGCGGTTTACAAGTTCTAAAGCTGAGTTATAGGGACTGGATTATGAAAGGCAAATTGGGCATTCCGAACGTTGGCTGGAGAGCCTGTCTGGATTCGTTACAACGGGCGATCGCCAGATTCACCCATTGCCTATAACCCGTCTGAACAAATGCCCTGAACGAGCGTGGATTATCACGAATGCCTCCAGTATTCCCCACAGAGGTCAATAAACTATCGTCGTTAGGGTACTCTGGATTAGGTAGCTGATGGGCTGGTGAATCGATGCATTCTGTATAGCACAGCCCAGACTCATCCGTTACACAAACTGGGATAAACGGTTTAGACCTGATGGTTTGTCCGTTTGGCTGGGTTGTACAGGTACGGGCGATCGCTCTGAATATTTCTGATATTAGGGATATTGGGAATAATGGATATTCGTCTGTCGCGTCAGAATTCTTAAAACCTGAGGCACAATACATAAAAGTAGAAGCGTTGCAAGAGTACATCAAGAAGAAGGGCGACGAAGGGTTAATTTCAGAGAGAAAATGAGTAGGCTAAGGAGCCAGATCCTACAACAGGCTCGATTTCAGACTCTTGATGGCAAACTTCCGAAGGGGCTGCTCAAAGCTCGACCCTAAAGCAACAGCCCCTTCGACTCAGATTTTGTCCAGTTCACAAAATGACATCCGTTAGGCAAGCATGATCGAAGAAGAGAAACAACCGATGGAGGGTGATGACGTGTCCGCTGAGAGCAATAGCGTGGAAAGCGAAGTCATGAATACCGAAGCAGTCGATCCGTCTGCCTCGACGGTCGAAGCCTCGACTGAGCCTCAGGTGGAGGTCGTCGCGGAGGTTTCCAGCGGAGATTCTTCGGCGCTCGTCGATGAGCTAAATCAAAAAGTGGCGACGCTAGAACAGCAGCTTGAAGAGTGGACAAATCACTGCAAGCGGATTGCGGCGGATTTTGAGAACTTCCGCAAGCGCACCCAAAAGGAGAAAGAAGACCTAGAGCAGCAAATTAAGTGCAAAACCGTTGAAGAACTGCTGCCTGTCGTCGATAACTTTGAACGAGCGCGATCGCAGATCAAGCCCCAGGGCGACGAAGGCATGGCGATTCACAAAAGCTATCAGGGAGTCTACAAAGATCTGGTAGAACGGCTCAAGCGCATCGGCGTTTCTCCAATGCGCTCTGAGGGCAAAGAGTTTGACCCAAACCTGCATGAAGCCGTCATGCGGGAGCCGTCCGAAGAATACGCTGAGGGCACAGTGATCGAGGAGCTGGTGCGGGGCTATATGTTGGGCGATCGCGTCTTGCGCCATGCAATGGTCAAGGTTGCCGCCGCTGTCGAACCTTCTGACGACAGCAGCAGCGCCGACACATCATCCGAGGGATAAAACCAGACCAAGACTCCGCTCAAGAATCTTCTAGCTGACCACTGTGTATAGCTGATGTGGATAGCTGACCATTGTGTAGTAGACGAGTAGTAGACGAACTGTGTAAGAGGTGAGCGCTTTTCAACAATCGTCCTGAGCGACTCAATTAACCCTGACTAAGCCAAGAGGTCTTTAGCAAAATCCAGGTAGACTCGCCCCAAAAACTCAGCCTGAAAAACCCACCATTCGGCAAATCTCCTGTTTTTTGCGGAGCCTCTAGAAATATTTTTAAGCGCGACTGATTAAATTCCCGAACAATTGCGGAATACTTGCTAAGAGTTGAATCAGCTTCTGGTCTCCGACTCATTCACTTGAAATCTGATAGCCGCTACTAGCTAAATTATGGGAAAAGTCATTGGCATCGACCTGGGCACAACGAATAGCTGTGTTGCTGTCCTGGAGGGCGGTCAACCCGTTGTCATTTCCAGCTCAGAGGGAGGACGCACCACTCCTAGCATTGTTGGTTTTGGCAAGAACGGTGAGCGGCTCATAGGGCAGCTTGCCAAACGTCAGGCTGTGACCAATGCCGAAAACACCATTTTCAGCATTAAACGGTTTATCGGACGACGCTGGGACGACACGACCGATGAGCAAAGCCGAGTCCCTTACACCTGCGTCCGAGGGAAAGATGACACGGTGGACGTGCAAATTCGCGGACGTTCCTACACACCCCAGGAAATTTCCGCCATGATCCTGCAAAAGCTGAAGCAGGACGCTGAAAACTATTTAGGAGAACCAGTCACCCAGGCGGTTATCACCGTACCGGCCTACTTCACAGATGCCCAGCGCCAGGCCACCAAAGATGCAGGCACTATTGCAGGGCTAGAAGTGCTGCGGATCATCAACGAGCCAACCGCTGCGGCTCTATCCTATGGACTGGACAAACAGGATCAGGAACAAAGCGTGCTGGTGTTTGACTTGGGCGGCGGGACGTTTGATGTGTCCGTGCTGCAACTCGGTGACGGTGTGTTTGAGGTGAAATCCACCTCTGGCAACAACCACCTGGGCGGCGATGACTTTGACAACGTGCTGGTTCAGTGGCTCATGTCCAGCTTCCAGCAGCAAGAAGGGATCGACCTCTCTAGCGACAAGATGGCGCTACAACGCTTGCGCGAAGCTGCGGAGAAGGCCAAGATCGAGCTTTCGAGTATGCTCACGACGACCATCAACCTGCCGTTCATTACAGCCGACGAAACCGGGCCGAAGCATCTGGAGATGGAGCTGACCCGCGCCAAGTTTGAAGAACTGGTGAATGATCTGATCGAAAGCACGCTTGAACCTGTCGAGCAAGCGCTTAAGGATTGCGGCCTGAGTGCAAATGATTTAGACCGCATTTTGCTGGTAGGCGGCTCTACCCGGATTCCAGCAGTTCAAGAAGCCATCAAGAAGTATTTCAACGGCAAAGCTCCCGATCGCTCTGTCAACCCTGATGAGGCAGTTGCCTTGGGTGCGGCAATTCAGGCAGGCGTTTTGGGCGGCGAGGTAAAAGACCTGCTGCTGCTGGACGTAACGCCGCTTTCGCTGGGGATTGAAACACTCGGCGGCGTGTTTACTCGCATCATCGAGCGCAACACCACAGTTCCCACCAGCAAGACCCAGACCTTCTCTACAGCAACCGATGGACAGACCTCGGTTGAGATCCATGTTCTGCAAGGGGAACGGGCGATGGTGAAGGACAACAAGAGCCTCGGGAAGTTCCAACTGACGGGGATTCCGCCCGCCCCACGCGGCGTACCGCAAATCGAGGTGTCCTTTGAAATCGATGCAGACGGTATTCTGCAAGTCAGCGCCCGCGACAAGGGCACAGGTCGGGCGCAAACGATCCGTATCACCAACACAGGCGGACTCAGCGAGTCTGAAGTGGAACGGATGCGGATGGAGGCAGACCTCTATGCCGAAGAAGATCAGAACCGTCGTCTGCTAGTGGAATATCGCAACCAGGCCGATATCCTGTTCAGCAATTATGAGACGACGCTTCGCGAGAATGGCGACTTGATTCCCGAAGCGTATAAAGCAGAGGCTGCTGAAAAAGTGGTAGAACTGCGAGCGGCGATCGCCGATCGGACGCTGGATGTAGACATCATGAAGGCTCGCTTGGATGCGCTCCAACATGCCCTGTTTGCGATTGGTTCGGCGATGTATCAACAAGCCATGCATCATGGATCAGATGCGAACGGCGACTATGCGGGCTATGGCAGCGACCCAGACGGCTATGACGATCCCACGGTTGCCTGGCCCAACGGCAGTGGAGAACCGGAACTTACAGAAGCGTTCAACGAAGACGACTTCAGCTTCGAGACAGACGAAACCGTGACGGCTGACTACGAGGCAGTGGATTAGGGCAGCGAATCGCGTATTCCCGCTTGAGGGGCATTGGTTGCGCTGCACGTCTCAGGAGCGTTGACTCCCGAAAGTCTCTGGTTTGCCAATTTCTCCGGGTTGGCAGGGGCTGTAATGGCTAGCCGCTATATGGGGGGATTGGTTCGGTTATGCCCACTTCAATGACGGGGTGCGATCGCAAACAATTCGTTACGATGTAGGATGTGGGGAATTGGGTGGCCGAATCGCCTGTTTGCACGGCGCTGGCCTGGTTTCCCCGACTCTATTCACGCCAAATTACTCAACCCCCAGCAGCGTTCTATGGCCCGTGACTACTACGACATTCTGGGTGTCTCTCGCGATGCCGACAAAGAGGAGCTAAAGCAAGCCTATCGACGGCTTGCCCGCAAGTATCACCCCGATGTCAACAAGGAGGAAGGCGCTGAAGAACGTTTCAAAGAAATTAACCGCGCCTACGAAGTGCTTTCAGAGCCAGAAACTCGCGCCCGCTACGATCGCTTTGGTGAGGCAGGCGTTGGCTCTGCGGCTGGCGCAGGCTATCAAGACTTTACCGATTTAGGCGGCTTTGCAGATCTATTCGAGAGCTTCTTCGGCAACTTTGCGGGTGCGGCTCCGGGTCAGCAGGCCCGCCGTCGCAGTGGCCCCACCCGTGGCGAAGACCTGCGCCTTGACCTGAAGCTGGACTTTCGTGAGGCCATCTTTGGCGGCGAAAAGGAAATTCGCATCAGTCACCTGGAAACCTGCACCAACTGTAGCGGATCGGGCGCAAAGCCAGGGACACGCCCCAAAACCTGCACAACCTGCGGCGGCGCGGGGCAGGTGCGGCGGGCCACCCGAACCCCCTTTGGCAGCTTTACTCAGGTGTCTACCTGCCCCACCTGCAACGGCAGCGGGCAGATGATCGAAGAAAAGTGCGACGTGTGTGGCGGCAGCGGACAAAAACAGGAAGCCAAAAAGCTCAAAATTACAATTCCCGCTGGTGTGGACAATGGGACGCGGCTCCGCATTTCTTCTGAGGGAGATGCAGGAATGCGGGGTGGCCCACCGGGCGATCTTTACGTTTTTCTGTTTGTCAACGACGACGCGGAGTTCCAGCGGGACGGCATTAACATTTTGTCGAACCTGAAGATTAGCTACCTGCAAGCGATTCTTGGCTCGAAGTTAGAGGTAAACACGGTCGATGGACCTGTAGAAACTATTGTTCCGCCCGGAACCCAGCCCGGAACGGTGATTACGCTTGAGAATCGCGGCGTGCCTCGTTTGGGAAACCCCACGAGCCGGGGCGATCATCTGATTACGGTTCAGGTTGATATTCCCACTCGCGTTTCGGCAGAGGAACGGAAGCTGCTGGAGGAGCTTGCCAAACTGCGGGGCGATCGCATCGGCAAGGGCGGCATGGGCTTCCTAGACAATCTGTTTCACAAGTCTTGAGCAGGATGCATGACGGAATCTTCCCCAGTCCCAGATATCCAGCTTGACCTGCGCGGCACGCCCTGTCCGCTAAATTTTGTGCGAACCAAGCTGCGTCTAGAAAAAATGCCTGCTGGATCGCTCCTGGAAGTGTGGCTTGATCCAGGAGAGCCGATGGAGCAGGTGCCCGACAGCTTGCGAATGGAAGGATACCTGATCGAGCAAGTGCAAGAGCGACAAAGCGGAGACAGCGCTTATTTTGCCCTTAGCATTCGCCGTCCCTAGTTATGGGTACAGATTGCCAGTCCCAGTCGCTCGTTGAGGCCACGGTTCAGCAGGTAGGGTCGCAACGGATCACGGGTACAGTGCTGGCGGTGCAGGCTAATTACTACTTTGTGCGGCTAGACCCAGGCTGCTATCCGCCAAACACGGGGGATATGCTGCTATGTACCCGGCGATCGCGCCTGCGAAAAATCGGGCAGCAGGTTTGGGTGGGCGATCGCGTCGAAGTTGAAGAACCCGATTGGGCCGGACAGCGAGGGGCGATCGCCCAAGTGTTTCCTCGTCGCTCTGAACTGGATCGTCCGCCCATTGCCAATGCCGATCAGATTTTGCTGGTGTTTGCCCTGGCAGAACCCGCACTCGATCCCTTCCAACTCAGCCGCTTTTTGGTCAAGGCCGAATCCACAGGGCTATCGGTGTGCCTGTGTTTGAATAAATGCGACCTGCTGACGGAGGCGGAACTAGCGGCGTGGGGCGATCGCCTGCGACAGTGGGGCTATTTGCCGCTGATGATTAGCGTGCGCGAAAATATCGGGCTAGACAAACTTGCCCTTGACCTGGCAAAACAAATCACCGTCGTCTCTGGCCCATCTGGCGTCGGCAAATCCAGCCTGCTAAACGCGCTGATTCCAACGGTCGATCTGCGTGTGGGGGAAGTCTCCGGCAAACTCCAGCGGGGCCGCCATACCACGCGCCATGTCGAACTGTTTGAATTGCCAACGGGCGGGCTGCTAGCTGATAGTCCTGGGTTCAATCAGCCCGATCTGGACTGCACTCCGGGGGATCTGGCCCACTACTTCCCAGAAGCCCGCCAGCGAATGGCGCAAGCCGCCTGCCAGTTTAGCAACTGCCTGCATCGGGAAGAGCCAGACTGCGCCGTTCGGGGCGACTGGGAGCGCTATGAACACTATCGGATTTTTCTAGAAGAGGCGATCGCCCGTCAAGAGGCCCAAGAGCGCACCCGCAATACCGAAGCCACCACCAAACAAAAAAGTCGCCAAGACGGCCAGACCGAAATCGAGCCAAAGCTAGAGCGCAAGAAGTATCGCCAGCCCTCACGGCGAGTTGAGAAACAGCGTCTCAAGAACTGGGATGCAGATGGTGCAGATATAGATGTAGACTAGCCGAACTCTGAGAGATCCAGGGCAAACGTATACGCCAAGACTCTCGCGATAAGGGCGACTTTAGGACATCTTATTGCAAAAAATTAGAGGCGATTTGCAGGCGCTAACCGTTGAACCCCTCATTTCTTCCAGGACTTACGCACTTGCGATAAGCTCTTTGGGTTTTGGACAATTTCTCGCGGTCTGCGCCCGCAAGAAATTGTCCAACTGCGTAAGTCCTGTCTTCGTTAAGTTCGCGTTAGTATGCGTTTGCTCTGCTGAGAAATCCCCAGCGATTTGGTAACCGCAAGACTAGGCACGAGCCTGCGTGCTGAAAGCGATTGCCAAGTACTTAACATGCCTAACATGAAATTATTTCTTGGGTGCATATTAAAAATAGTTAACTTAAAGATAAGTTTTGCATAGAAAAGTTCAGCATAAGATCGTAGAGTCAACCTCTAAACTGCTTAAACTTTCATGTTAATTCTGCAATCATTGTTGGGAAACCTGAAGAAATAATAAGCCATGTTCAGCCAAACACAGCACAAGGCCTGATAAGCCTCTATGGAGAATACTGGGAGAATACTGCAAAGCGTTGCCAAGACTCCCATGAGATACCGGAACCGTGAGTCCTGGTTAACCTAAAGGTCTATCGACTGAGCCTACGCCTAGTCCTGCCTATCCGGCAGTGAATCCAGTGTCCATCTACTTGCTGTAACAGATGATGACGTAGAGGGTGATGAAATGTTGACCAATGATTAGTATCTTGTTGATTGGCTATAGTTCCTAACAATTGTTTCTCTGTTGGTTCCTCTAATGCACTGTTCTATTCTGTAGAGTTGATTCCGTTAGACTCACAGCTACCTTCTCGAAATCTCCTCATCAGCTTGTATTGGTTTCTATGCTCATTGCCCTTGTTTATCTTGCATGAGTCATAAAAGCGCTGACTCAAAAGCTCTGACTCATAGATCTAATCTGCGGCTGATAAACTCATAAAAAATTTGAGGCAGTTTCAATCAGCAATCAGGGGTTTCTAGAGGTAGGGTATGCAAACCGGCAATTTCTTCTCAAACACGCTATTCTATGAACCAACAACAACTAGAACAACTGCGAGCCTACTGTAGTAGCGATGCTGCTTTTGAGCAACTCCGGCAAAATCTATTGAGTTGGGCAGATATTTCTAAGGCAGAACAGCAGAAAGCACTGTTTCGAGTAATTACAAAAATTCGCGAATCCTTAGATCTAAACACAATTTTTAAGACGGCTGCAATTGAGGTTCGTCACCTTCTAAGTGCAGATCGTGTCGCGCTTTTTTGCTTTGAACCTAATTCTGGTTGGAATGATGGCGAGTTTTTAGCAGAAGATGTTGCCCCTGAGTTTAAATCAGTCTTGTTAGAAAAGGTTCACGATCACTGCTTTGGTGAGCGATACGCAATTGATTATCACAAAGGACGAATACAAGCCGTTAGTGATGTTCGCTCTGCAGGTTTGAAAGAGTGTCATATTGAGATTTTAAGTCACTTTCAAATTTGCGCCAATTTGGTTGTACCAATAATAAAAGAAGAAACACTTTGGGGTCTACTTTGCGTTCATCACTGCTCAGGTTCTCGCACCTGGACATCTGACGAAATCGAGTTTGCCAAGCAGGTTTCTACACATCTTGGTGTCGCACTTCAGCAAGCCAGTTTACTCGACAAAGTACGCTTTCAATCAGAGCAGCAAAAAGCCCTATTTAAAGTGGTTTCTCGAATTCGAGAGCCAATGGATTTGGCAACTATTTTTAGAACGGCTGCAACTGAATCTAGACAGTTGCTTGGGGCTGATCGAGTTGCAATTTTTCGATTTGCGCCTGATTCTAACTGGAATGATGGAGAGTTTGTATCAGAGAGTGTTGAGCAGGGCTATGCATCAGTCTTAGCGGAAAAGGTTCAGGATCACTGTTTTGGCGATCGCTACTCTGATGCTTACCATCAGGGACAAATTCAGGCAGTTGCTGATATTTATTCAGCAGGTCTTCAAGCGTGCCATGTTGACGTGCTGTCACGCTTTCAAATCCGTGCCAATTTGGTTTTACCGCTTTTGCAAGGAAGTTATCTGTGGGGCTTATTGTGTGTTCATCAATGTGCTGAACCGCGCTTCTGGGAAGCGGAAGAAATTAAATTCGCCAAGCAGATTGCAGCCCAGCTTAGTGTCGCGCTAAAGCAGGCAGAACTACTAGCTCAAGCTCAACAGCAATCTGTGGAACTTTCGGCTGCATTAGATCATCTCAAAAAGGCACAAACCCAGTTGATTCAAAGTGAAAAAATGTCAAGCTTGGGGCAGCTTGTAGCTGGGGTTGCCCATGAAATTAATAATCCTGTTAACTTCATTCACGGCAATATAAGCTACGCTCGCCGCTATGCCCACGACCTAATGGAGTTAGTTAAACTTTACCAAAAGCATTATCCAGAACCGGTTAACGCAGTGGGCGATCGCGCTGAAGAGATTGATCTGAATTTTCTCATAGAAGACTTCCCTCGAATTTTAGCTTCTATGCAAGTTGGGGCTGAGCGAATTCGCAGTATCGTGTTATCCCTTCGGAATTTCTCACGGCTGGACGAAGCGGAGATGAAAGTAGTGGACTTGCACGAGGGGCTAGAAAGCACACTCCTCATTCTGCAATATCGCCTGAAACCCAAGTCGGTTTCTAACCCTGCGAACAATATTCAGTTGATTAAAGAGTATGGGCAGTTGCCGCTAGTTGAGTGCTATCCTAGCCAGCTCAATCAAGTATTTATGAATTTGCTCAGCAATGCCATTGATGCCCTAGAGGAGCAGATTGGAGCAAGAGAAAAGGCAATTCAAGAAGGAATGAGTAGTGACGTCGATAGTCTGCGCCAACCCACCATTACCATCCGAACCAAACTATGCGATCCCAGACTGTGCGATCAATGCGATCAACTGCACGAACACCATCACCTTGAGGGCGATCGCCCCCAGTACGTTTGCATTTGCATCGCCGACAACGGCCCTGGGGTTCCTGAAAAACTACAACCCAAACTATTCGATCCCTTTTTCACCACCAAGCCTATCGGAAAAGGCACAGGGCTAGGCCTCTCAATTAGTCAGCAAATTGTCTGCGAACGTCATCATGGCACGCTGCAATGCATCTCGCAGCCTGATACGGGTACAGAATTTCACATAAGAATTCCGATTCATCAGCACAAGGTC
The DNA here is from genome assembly GCF_015295965.1 of Thermoleptolyngbya sp. M55_K2018_002. NCBI lineage: Bacteria > Bacillati > Cyanobacteriota > Cyanophyceae > Oculatellales > Oculatellaceae > Thermoleptolyngbya > Thermoleptolyngbya sp. M55_K2018_002. The sequence goes on along the minus strand of NZ_DVEA01000147.1, from coordinate 21,109 downwards.
ATGCAGGAGAATCTCAAACCCTCAGGCGCACTGAACCAAGCAGAACAGTAGCTATGGAGCCATCACCATGACAACGCAGTGTCTGGGCTTTCGGAACCTGTGCCAGGCAATCAGGCTCAATCCTCGAATATAAGCGTCGTGGAACAAATCCTAAGCCCCTGAACCCTGCTATGGCGACTCACCCTGAGTGACTTACCTTAATAATCCGCATCTTCCTCGTATTCCACGACCTTTTGCCGTTCGGGAATATTCAACTGCGGTGCGCGATAGGGCTGGGGGTTGTCGTCATCCTCCCACACGTCGTCCAGTTCTTCTTTCATCGGCGGCTCATAGGCATCGGCATCTTCATAAGCCTCTGCATACTGTTGGCGACGGGGCGGCTCGTTCCAGTTATCTTCCGGCTCATCGCGGTAGAGCGGCTCTGGCTGGCGCTGACGCAGCGGCTCCTGGATCGGGCGGCGGGGTTCTTCCCACGTATCGTCATCCCAGGTCGATTCGCGGGCAGGCGCACGCATCGGCTGAGGCGCAGGGGTACGCACACCCGTCGGCAACTGGTTAGACGTAGACACCGGCATAATGTAGTCCTCTTCGTCGCGCTCCCACGGCGGACGACCAATGCCGATGCGCTCCAAAAAGCCCACGCTAAGCTGCGACATCTTTTGCTCCGCGCCTTCAAACACAATCAGGCGATCGGGGCCGCTGCTCACCACCTCTTCGATCGACAGTTCGTAGGTGCTAACCACCTGATCGGGAATAAAGGGAAACCCAATCGAGGCGATCACAATAGACTCAAGCTGACCATTTTCGACGTTGAACCGGAAGCCCCGCACCTTGCCCAGCAGTTCTCCCGTCTCAGTGATCACTTCGCTGTTGATCAGGCTGCTATACGCTTCTGTGTCAACTTCATCCTCTACCGCAGAGTCGTCATCGACTAAAATCACGTCGCCGATCTGGCGAATGTTCGCAAGATACATCATCTGCTGCGTGCCAGACACCACGCCCGATAGGATGCTTTCCCGCAAACCGATGGCAACCACCTCGCGGCGATCGACATCCACCCAAAGCTGGCTTACGACACCCAGGCGCTTGCCAGTGTCGCGGGTGATGATTTGCGTTCCAAGGAGGTCTGAGCGTTGGCGGATTTGTTCAGATGTCATTGTCGAGTCCTAACCTCGAACTGGTTGAAAGAGTTCGATTGAAATATGAATACAGTAGATACGGTCAGATATCAATACTAAGCCAATCTTAACCAAACTCGAACGTTTGGTAAGTCTGTCTTGAGTTCGGAAAGCCGCCCTTGGGGGTAATGGGGCAAGAGACGGAAAAAACGAAAAGTGAAAAACGAAAAACAGAACCTCTTCGCTCTTCATTCTTCGTTCTTCGCTCTTTCCTCCTCCCTCACCCCGAAACATTCTGCTGCAAGTCGATGCCCAGCACCTGCGTATAGGCTCCCCGCGCCTGGGTCACGCCGATGGTGCGCTGGGCGGCTTCGATCATCGGGCGGCGCAGGCTGACAACGATGAACTGAGCCTGCTGGGCCTGGTGCTTAATCATACGGGAAAGACGCTCCACGTTTGCGCCATCCAGGAACATATCCACTTCGTCGAAAGCGTAGAAGGGCGAGGGACGATAGCGCTGGAGAGCAAAAATGAAGCTGAGGGCAGTGAGGGATTTTTCGCCCCCAGACATGGAGGCGAGGCGACGGACGGGCTTGCCCTTGGGATGAGCAACCAGATTTAGCCCGCTGCCAAAGGGATCGTTGGGGTCGTCGAGTTGCAGATAGCCATCGCCGTCGGACAGTTCGGCAAAAATGGACTGAAAGTTTACGTTCACCGCGTCGAAAGCCTCCTTGAAGGCTCGCTGACGCAGGGTGGTGAAGTTTTCGATGCGGAGGAGCAGCTCGCTGCGCTCTTCGTCCAGCGTGCCCAGTTTTTGGCTGAGGTCTTCCAGGCGCTCCTGGGTGCGCTCATATTCCTCCAGGGCCAGCATGTTGACGGGTTCCATGTTTTCGATGCGGCGCTGGAGCGATCGCAGTTCGTGCTGCAATTCGCCTAGGTCGGGCAGCGGATCGGGCAACTCTGGCAATGGGTCTGGCAACTCCGCCCGCTTTGCTTCTAGCGCTGCCTGGAGCGTGGCCAAGCTTTCGCGGCGGGTCTGTTGGGTTTCCTGGAGTTTTTGGCGCTGCCAGTCGGCCTGTTGCTGAGCGGTTTGGCGATCGCGCAAGAGACGTTCCGTGCGATCGCGCTGCTGTTTTTCCGACGCGAGGGAGGCCTCCAGCGAATCCAGCGCCGCACGGGTCTGGGCGATGGTCTGGCTGAGGGCGGTCTGCTGAGTCCCCAGCGCAGATCGCTGCTGCATCTGCGTCGTCTGCTGAGTGCGGAGATCGTGCAGCCGCTGATTTAGCTGGGCGATTTTTTCCTGGAGGCGCTGCCGCTGAATTTCCAGGTCTTGAACCCGCTGTTCGGCAGATCGCAGGGCAAGCTGGCGATCGCCCAGTTCTGCCTCCTGCTGACGAATAGTGGCTTGAATCTGCTGCCACTCGCTGTGGGTCTGGGATTGCTCTAGGTCTGCTAGGACTTGGCGCTGGCGCTGGAGTTCGGCTTCCTGGGTGGGCAGGTCGCGCTCCAGCGTTTGCAGGCGATCTTCGGCGGGGCCAAGCTCCTGGCGGTTTTGCGAAAGCTGGGTGCGAAGCTGCCCTTCTTGGGTCACCAGCGCTGCCAGTTGGGTCTGGAGTTGGTCTGCCTGGAGTTGTACTGCACGCTGCTGCTGGCGGGCCTCGTTGAGCGCTTGGGTGTGGGTGCGGACGGCTTCTGTGCCCTGGGCGATCGCCCCTTCACAGCGCCGCAGAATGGTGTCGATTTCCAAGAGGCGATCGCGCAATGTGGCCGCTTCGGCCGATTCTCCCGGCTGCACTGTGCCAAATCTCAGGGAGCCTTGCCGCTGGGACACGCTGCCGCCCGTCATCGCGCCGCTGGTTTCCAGCAGTTCGCCGTCCAGCGTCACAATGCGATATTTGCCCAAGTGCGGTCGCGCCTGTTCTAGCGTGCGAAAGACCACCGTGCTGCCAAAGACATAGGCAAACACATCCTCAAAGCGGCGATCGCAGTCAATCAGGTTCACTGCATAGTCCACAAACCCGTCTGGTCGGTTACCCTTTGGGATTTCCGTAAACTGCGGCACGCGGATTTTGTTCATCGGCAGGAAGGTGGCTCGACCCGCCCGCCGCTGCTTCAGCAGGTCGATGCACCGCGCCGCGATCCGGTCGTCTTCCACCACCAGATTGCCGAGGCGGCCACCCGCCGCAATTTCCAGCGCCAGTTGATAGGGTGAATCGACTCGCCCCAGTTGCGCCACCAGCCCGTGAACCCCGTCAATACCTGCGCTCAAAATCACCTGGCTGGCTCCGGTGCCCTGGGCCTCCTGCATCGCCTGAGTCTGGGCTTCCAGACGGTCAAGCTGGCGCTGTTTGTCGCGCTGCTCGTTCAGCAGGCGGGTCTGGGTGTCTTGCTGGGTGCGGAGGTCTTGCTCGGCTTCGGCAAGCGCTTGAGCGAGTCGCTGCACCTGGGTTTCAGCCTCGGCCCGCTGCGCTTCAACGGTAGATTGCTCGGACTGCTTTTCAGCCAGCGATTGGGCAATCGCCCCCAGCGCTTCCGTCTGTTCCTGAATCTTGGCGCGAAGCTGCGACACCCGCTCTTGCAGCCGCGCCTGCTCCGTGCGCTGCGGCTCAATTTGGTTCAGCAACTCCTCCATCTGGCGACGCAGGGCGGCTTGCTCCTGCACCCAGGCCTCCGACGCTTCGGCGATCGCGCTGGACTGTTCCCGGCTGGCTTGCAGGGCCCGCTGAGCGCGATCGCGGGCCGCCTGGAGGGCAGCAATTTCCTGGGTTTCGATGCGCTGCTGATCCGCAGAAGCCTGTTCTAGCATCTGCATTTGCTCCTGAAGCGCCTGCTGCGCCTGGGCAATCTGCGACATCGTGTCGCGGCTCGCCGTCAGGAGATCCTGCTCTTGCCGCTGGAGCTGGCGCAGTTCGGCTTCGTGCGTTGCCAGGGTAGATTGCAGCGCCAACTGCTCATCTTCGCCCAGCGCCTTCACCCGCGCATTCAGCCGCTCTAGCTCAGCAGTAATTTGCTGAATTTCGGTCGCCAGCGCCGTCAGTTGTGTAGCAGTGTCCGCCAGAGCGCGATCGCCCTCCTCGATCTGCTGCTGGAGCTTCTGCGCCTGGTCTTGCTGACTCTGCCAGTTCAGCACCACTTCCCACTGACTTTTGGACTGAAACTCGGCTTTGAGTCGCTTATATTTCTCTGCCTTGAGGCGATCCTGAGCGAGGCGATCGCGCTGCTCGATTAGCTCCCGCTCCACAATGCGAAACTTCTCTTCTCGCTCCTTCACCGCATCTAGCTTGTCCTTTGCCTGGGAAATCTTGCGGTCAAACGCCGCCACGCCCGCCAATTCATCAATAATTTCCCGCCGTTCACGGGGGTTCATGGAAATAATGCTGGTGACATCGCCTTGCAGCACCACGTTATAGCCTTCGGGATAAATCCGAAAGCGGTGAAGCTGCTCATGCAGTTCGTTCAGCGTGCAGGGCTGTCCGTTGATGTAATAGTTAGAGGTATAGGTTCCCTGCTGCGTCACCCGCAGCTTGCGCGTCACGCTCCATTCGTTGAAAGGAACCATCGCCGGAGCAACACTGAGCTGGCTGGCATCCGGCTTTTTGCCGCTGCCGTTGCTAGGACTGCCGCTCCCGTGATTGCCGTGATTGCCGTGATTGCTATTCAAATATCCGTTCTGCAAGGCGGCATCCACCGGGCCATTGCCTTCACCAAAGGCCAGGTCAGCGCTGGGCAGAGAATCGTCATCGCCCTGGTAGGCCGCGATGTCTTCTTCATCCAGCGCAAAGGTAACGGTGACACTGGCTTCTACCGTGCTGCGGCCGCGGCTAGCGACGCTCTGGTTCACCAAGTCTGGCAGACGCTCTGCCCGCATTCCTTTGGAACCCGCCAACCCCAGCGCAAACAGCAGCGCATCCAGAATATTCGACTTGCCCGATCCGTTTGGGCCAGAAATCACAGTAAACCCCGGCAGCAACGGAACCTGCGTTGTGCCACCAAAGGATTTGAAGTGGGATAATTCTACGCGCTTGACGTGCACAAAGGGGCAGGAACAGAGAGGTTGATACGAATATACTAATTCGCTGGACTACTGAACACCAGTTTTAACAAAAAAACTTGGCCTTGAGCCAGGAAGCCACCATAAAGTTTAAGAGAAGCTTCATGCTTCCCCAGACGCAGCGGCCAGCCGCTAGAGTAGCGGAGGTTCAGCAAACAATCTCTCCTCCTCAGCCCCTTCCCCCCCAACCTCGCCCTATGCCCGTCTATCCCGGAATCTCCAGCGAAGCCTTCCGCCACCCGCTCGATCAGCAGGCCGAGCAGACGCTCCGCAGCGTGCCGGGGTTTGACCTAGTGGCGCGGCGCTTTGTGGAATTCGTTTATGAGCGGCCGCGGCAGGTGTTTTTGTTGGGTAATGCCATCGAGGTGGGGCCACGGCAATATTCCACGCTGTTTCAGATGTTTCGGGAATGCCTGCGATCGCTCGATATTGCGCCAGAGCCAACGCTGTTTGTCTCCCAATCGCCGATGGTAAACGCCTACGCGCTGGGGCAAGAACGGCCCTGCGTGGTGCTAAGCACGGCCCTGCTTGACCTCAGCGACGAGGCCGAGATAAAAGCCGTCCTAGCTCACGAACTGGGACATCTAAAATGTGGACACACGACGCTGACGCAGATGGCAAGCTGGGTCATCACTGCTGCATCAGGATTGGCAGAGATGACCTTTGGGCTGAGCAGCCTCGTCAGTACGGGGCTAATCCTGGCCTTTTATGAATGGCTGCGGAAGGCGGAACTGTCGGCCGACCGGGCGGCGCTGCTGGTCATGGACGACGTAAAGCCCGTGCTGCAAAACATGATGAAGCTGGCAGGCGGCAGCAGCCGCTATGCCCACGAGCTAAGCCTGGAAGAATTCTCGCGCCAGTCAGAGCGCTACCAGAATCTAGATCAAGACGGCATCAACCAGGTCTACAAGTTTCTGCTATATAACAACCTGTCGCAGGGATTTTTTCAGACGCATCCGTTCACCGTGGAGCGGGTGCATTTTCTGAAAGAATGGTCGGAATCGGAAGAACTGCGGCAGATTCGCGCAGGCAACTATCGCCGCGCTGGAGAGCCGACGGTGGACGCAGAGCCGCCATCCCCCAGTAGCGAATCGCCCACGGGCGAGGCCGATGTGGAGCGGCTGCGGCGCGAAGTGGCAGAGTTGCAGCGAGAAATTGACCGCATCCGGCGATCGCGCTCAGAATAACAGGGCTGGAACCCCCAATCCAAGCTCCAAACTCCAAACTCCAAACTCAACCGTGCCCCAGCCACTCGGCAAATTCCACAGCAAAGCGATCGCCCAAAATCGCCTCTCGAATCCGCTGGGTGAAGCGCACCAGTTCTGTGATGTTGTGAATGGAGATCAGCGTAAACGCCAGAATTTCGCGGGCGTGCAGCAGATGGCTGATATAGGCGCGGGTGAAATTTTGGCAGGTGTAGCAGGGGCAGGTATCGTCTAGCGGCGTGAAATCGCGGCGAAAGCGGTTGTTTTTCAAATTCCAGCGATCGCCCTGCACCAGCGCCGCACCGTGTCGCGCCAGTCGGGTCGGAATCACGCAGTCAAACAAATCCACCCCAGCGGCGATCGCCCGCACCATTTCCTTATGTGTGCCCACGCCCATCAGGTAGCGCGGTTTGTCTTCTGGCAGCAGCGGAGCCGTCACCTGCACAATTTTCTCGATCAGTTCTGGTGGCTCCCCGACGCTGACACCGCCAATGGCATAGCCGACGGCCTCAAACTGGGCGATCGCCTCGGCCGCTTCCTGCCGCAAATCGGGATACACACCGCCCTGCACAATTGGGAACAGCGCCTGATCCGTCCGGGTGTGGGCCACAAAGCACCGTTCCAGCCAGCGCATCGTGCGATCGGTTGCCCGCTTCACCTCGTCCCAAGTCGCCGGGTGGGGCGGGCACTCGTCAAAGGCCATAATCACGTCGGCCCCCAGCGCGTTCTGAATTTGAATCGAGCGCTCTGGCGTAATCTGGATAATCTTGCCATCGCGGGGCGATCGAAAGGTCACGCCTTCATCAGAAATTTGGCGCATCTCGCTCAGGCTGAAGACCTGAAACCCGCCCGAATCCGTCAGCATTGGCCCATCCCAGCCCATAAACCGATGCAGCCCGCCTGCCTCGGCCACCAGGTCTTCTCCCGGCTGCAAGTGCAGATGATAGGTGTTTGCCAGCACCATCTGTGCGCCCGTGCCTCTCAGTTGGGCGGGCGTGACGGTTTTCACGTTGGCCAGCGTGCCCACGGGCATAAACCGGGGTGTTTCAACCACACCGTGGGGCGTATGAAACACGCCTGCCCGCGCCCTTGTGGTGCAGCACCGCGCCTGACACGTATACGAAAAATGACTGCCCAAGACCTGTTCTAGCGTCCGCTACATTGAAAAATTTTCTTCGTCGTCAATCCGGACATCCCACCCCGCAGACAGGACTTCCGTGACCACTGCTTCCAGGGCTGCTGCGTTTAGCCTGCGACAGTTTTGGTCATCCAGCGGGTTCGACAGAGGCACCAGCCGCAGTAGGCGATTGTCTTGCACCAGGTCAAAGCAGGCTTCGCCCTCTGGCAACTGAGACATCTGCAAATAATCGAAGCTCTGGACGTTGAGGTAGAGCGTGTGGTTTGCCACCAGGCTAGAACACTGGGGATCGGAAAAGACTTCCATCACGTAACCTTCGCACTCGCTGCCGGGGATGCCGTCCTGGATGTAGCAGTAGCGGACTTGATGGAGATCCGCCAGGAGCCGCTGCATGTCTTGCTTGTTGACCAGGATGCCTGTGTCCACAATGCAAGGGGCAGGAAGTCGGGGGGTACTGGATGGTGAATCGTGACTCATAACAAGAAAACCTGCGATCGCACCAGAATCCGAATCTGGAGTGGGCTAAAGGAACTGGAACAGCGAGGTGGCTGCGTCCATGCAGCCTAGACCAGAGACAGAGAAAACCGTAAAACCCTGAGAACAGTCGCCCAGAGTGGGAGAATCCGCTATAGCCAGGAGCCATAGCCAGCGAGACGGTAAATCTGGCAATATTTCAGCTAACCCGACTAAACCTGAGTAGATCATATCTCAAGATTCCTAGCCTGATGGGAGGGGGAATCTTGGGATGGGCACTCACAGCCAGCTTGAACCATTTTTAGCGTCATTTTTGACATTAATCTTTGACAGTCCTCAAGCCTGACCTTTGTTTGCTCCTAACCTCGCCAGATTTTAGTAGGTTAGGACTGACGCATTTGAACAATTTCTCGCGGGCTGCGCCCACGAGAAGTCGTCCAGAACCTGGGAAATTTATTGCAAGTGCGTAATTCCTGTAGGTTTCATGTAGGTTTCATGTAGGTTTTATGTGGTTAAGCGGAACTTGCCTAAAGTATGGCGCGGCTTGAGCAATGTGAGTCAGCGTCATGGCTGATGCGGATCTAGATCAAATGTGCTAGCCACGGGTAATGTGCTAGCCACGGGTAATGATTGTCTTGTCTACAGGCTGAGCGAAGGAGGCACATGGCTTGAATCAGGGGGGGGCTAAGCTAAGCACAGCGGTTGTGAACCTGGCGCAAACGCTGGCAGGGGCGATCGCCTTCTATACCTGCCTGCCCGTGCCCGACTGGATGCATCCGGCTTTTCCGCAAGTCGCCCGCATGGCTCCCGTGGTTGGTCTGCTGATTGGGGCGCTGCTGGGGTTAGTGGATGCCAGTTTGCATCAGTTGGGAATGCCCGTGCTAACCCGCAGCGTGGTGGTGGTCGGGCTATGGGTGGGGGTGACGGGCGGGCTGCATTTAGACGGCGCAATGGACACCGCTGACGGGCTGGCCGTTCTCGATCCGCAGCGTCGCCTAGCGGTGATGGCCGATAGTCGTACCGGGGCGTTTGGCGTGATGGCGGCGATCGCCCTTCTTCTGCTCAAAACCGCTGCCCTGACTGATCTGGCAGATCCCGCCCTACCCCGCCTGCTGTTGCTCGCGCTGGCGGCAGGCTGGGGGCGCTGGGGCCAGCAGGTGGCGATCGCCCGCTATCCCTATCTCAAGCCCACCGGCAAAGGAGCCTTTCACAAAGCCGCCCTGCCCAGTCTTGCCCACACCCTGCCCAGCCTGCTGCTGCTGCTCAGCCTCAGCCTCTACCCCGCCCTGGCAAATCCTGACCCGTGGCGCTGGAGCCTGATTTTAGGACTGGGTGCTGGGGCGATCGCCCTCCTGCTTCCCGCCTGGTTTCATCGCCGTCTGGGAGGACACACAGGCGACACCTACGGCGCGGTCGTGGAATGGACAGAGGCGCTGGTGCTGGTATTGTGTACCCTGGCTTAAGGAGTGTTGGAGCGAAGAATGAAGAGAGAAGAACGAAGAGGTTCCGTTTTTCGTTCTTCGTTTTTCGTTCTTCGTTCTTCGTTCTTCGTTTTTTCCCTCTCACCCCCCTTATCTCTCGATCCCCCTAACCGTCCCTCCTATGACTACCCCCCTCTCTACCTGCGTCGCCGCGCTCCATCTGCCGCAAATCGAGCGCCACGTTTTTATCTGCGCTGATCAGACCGTGCCCAAGTGCTGCGACAAGGGCGACAGCCTGGTGGCGTGGGATTATTTGAAAAAGCGACTAAAGGAATTGGGACTAGACCAACCCACGGGCGATCGCCCCACCTGCGTTTTTCGCACCAAAGCCAACTGCCTGCGGGTTTGCCAGCAAGGCCCCATTTTGGTGGTCTATCCCGACGGGGTATGGTATCACAGCGCCACCCCGACCGTGATTGAAGAAATCATCCAGAAGCACCTGCTTGGCAATCAAATCGTCCAGGACTACGCCTTCCTAGTTCACCCGCTACCTGCGCCATCCGATGAATTGAAAACACATGGCAGGTTAAATCTGGACGCGCTACAGTCAGAAAGCAAAGATTAATCTATTAATTTCAACATTGCTTAACTATGCGGATTTCCCGCTTGCGCTCAGTATGATGTAGACAGGTCTACTGAAGGGCTGAATGTCTTCACGAAGCCTTGACTTCGGCACAAAGTCAGGCAGCGCAAATCAGGCAACACAAATCAGGCAATACAAAATTTCTTCAGGTTCTTGGGCTAAATTGTGCGCTCTGTGGATCTACTGGGTATCATTTATTAGCACGATTCATCTCAACTCAGGCATGGCGAGTGATGTAGCATGACAAAGGAAGCCAGTGTGGGAGAGCACAAGCGACTTTTATTAATTGACGACGACCCAAACCTCATTCTGCTCGTAAAGGACTACCTAGAGTTTCGGGGGTATGAGGTCATTACCTCAGAGAACGGTCAAGAAGCGCTAGAAGTGCTGCAAAAAGAGACACCAGACATGATCATCTGCGATGTGATGATGCCGCAGATGGATGGCTACTCGCTGGTCGAGCAAGTCAGAAAAGATCCACGCACGAGCTGGATTCCAGTGCTGTTTCTTTCTGCGAAAGGGCAGAGCCAGGACAAAATCAAGGGCTTGAACACTGGCGCTGACGTGTACATGGTGAAGCCCTTCGAGCCAGAAGAACTGGTTGCCCAGGTAGAGTCTTCTCTCAAGCAAGCCTCTCGATTGATTCAGCGGCAGGACAAAGGGCTGGACAGCGCCCCCAAAATTCAGGTGCCCTTTGACGTTGAGCTAACGCCGACCGAACTGCGGGTGGTGCAGTTTGTCGCCCAGGGCATGGCAAACCGAGAAATTGCCGAGAAGCTGAACGTAAGCCAGAGAACGATTGAAAGCCACGTCAGCAACATGCTAGGCAAAACAGGACTACACAACCGCACTGAACTGGCTCGCTGGGCGATCGAAAACAGCATGGCCTAGCTTTTAGGTTGGTATTTGTAGGTCTTTAACTTGTAAGCCTTCAACTTGTAGGTCTTTAACTTGCAAGCCTTCAACTTCGAGTACGGTCGCCACCGGAAGGCGGCCGTACTTGCTTTTTGCGGATCTCATGACCGAAGTGAGATTTTCTTAATATTTTTTATGGAAAACCAGTGCTGCTTCTGAAAGCCATGCAGCAGAAGGGCTGATGTGGCAGGCTTAGGATAAAGAACGGATGAAGACAGCAGATCTCAACCGTAGAAGTACGGGTCTTGCTTGACATCCCCAAATACACTCTGCTTAATACTAAAAGTTTCGATCACTACGCCTTCCTTCAGTGTTGCTACTGGTCTTGGTTATGATGACTGAAGCCGCTGGCGATCGCCCGCCAAGCTTATCCAGCTTGGTGACCGTTCAACAGCAGGCTGATTTCGTTATGCTGATTTCGCCATGTTGTCTGGGTCACTCATTCACAGATTGTGCGGTTGCTTAGGCACGTTGCACGACAGCATCAGCACCTTGCCGCTGAGCCTTTTCAGTGGTCAGTGTTGAGCGCTGTTTTTGAAACGCATCGAAACTGGCTAAACGCTGCGTCTACAGGCTGCGTTCCGACAGTTTTGCTTGGACAGACTGATTTTGTCCGGTCAAACCTAGCAAAGATAGAATAAGTCTAAAGAGGTCTAACGTATGGGTGCAGTCAGATCAGCGGCTTAGTCCCTGGTTTGGCTGGCTAAGCTTGCGAGAAGCTAAAGGCGCATTTCAGCCGCCGCAGATAGATTCATCTCGCTAAGGCGTTCACAGATCCTCTGAAGGGCGAGTTCTCGCACAGTGCGCTGGTCGAGCATCCAACATTTGAGACTCAGAGTTTAAGACCCAGAAGATTCGATGACTGCTCTTTGAACTCTCGAAGCTGAACTTTCTAAGACAGTTTCGAGAAGGCCCGCTCTAAGTTCAGACACTCTCACGTTTAACCATGAACTCAAACACCCCTAGCAACACCCTCTTTCCAAATCAAAAGGCAGGTCGAAAGCCAAGCCTCTGGCATCGCCTGAAACTGTGGATTCGTCAAGACATCGTGGCAGACGATCCGTGGGATGTAGACACATATTTTCCCGAAGAAGACCAAGCGGAAACTTTTCACCAAGAGACGATCGAAAAGTAGAGAATTAAGGCTAAGGGACGGCACTCCGCAGTAGTGTTTGTTTTAATTTCGCTTTAGTGTCTCCGCTGAGCCTAAATCATACAAGTCTCATCGCCCTCTAGCAAAGGCGTTCCTGCCAGAGTTCACACTACTTTTACAAATTCCTGCAAATTGTAATGCGAGTTTGTAGATGGCTCACTCGGTTCTCCTGGGTTCCAGGAAATTGCAAGCGTCTGGGCAACTTCTCCAGAAGCGCAGGGACTAGACAGACATAAGAAATAGACAGCCATAAAAACGAGAGGTCTTGAATTGGAATCCTGATTCAAGACCTCTTTCAGTTAGAGCAGCTTGTGGAGTAGCTTGCTAGCGCAACGGTTTCGACGGGGCAGCTAGCTCATGTAGTCTTGCAACGCCTTGACCTCCAGCGGCTCAGACTGGAGGGAGCGAATCGCAGCCGTGCTGGCCTTGGCTCCGGCGATCGTGGTAACAACAGGAATTTTATAAGACAGGGCTGTGCGGCGAATTGCGCGATCGTCCACCTGAGCCGTTTCGCCCAGGGGCGTGTTGACCACAAGCTGAATCTGCTGGTTTTTGATGGAATCCATCACGTTGGGACGACCCTCATGCACCTTCAGCACCAGATCCACATCCAGTCCATTTTCTTTGAGGACACGGCGAGTCCCCTCCGTCGCTACAACGTGCAGCCCTAAGGCCTGCAAATCCTTCACCACAGGCACAGCAGCCTGCTTGTCGCGGTCGTTCATCGAAACGAAGACCGTGCCCCCCAGCGGCAACACCTGCGAAGCCGCTAGCTCTGCCTTGGCAAAGGCTTTGCCAAAGTCGGTGTCGATGCCCATCACTTCGCCCGTGGAGCGCATTTCGGGGCCGAGAATAATATCCGTGCCGGGGAACTTGGAAAAGGGCAGCACGGCCTCTTTCACCGCAATGTGCTGGGGAATGATTTCCTGCGTGAAGTTTAGCTCCGTCAGAGTCTTACCCGACATGACCAGGGATGCCAGCTTGGCCAGGGGCTTGCCGATCGCCTTAGACACAAAGGGCACGGTGCGCGAGGCGCGGGGGTTGGCTTCCAAAATGTAGACCACATCGCCCTCGACTGTTCCCTGGATGGCATACTGCACATTCATCAGACCGACGACGTTCAGCGCTTTGGCGAGTTTCGTCGTCCAGGTGCGGATGGTTTCCAGCGTGTCGGGGCCGAGGGTGACGGTGGGAATCGAGCAGGCAGAGTCGCCAGAGTGTATGCCTGCTTGCTCAATGTGTTCCATGATGCCGCCGATGACGACGTGGCCAGTCGCATCGGCGATCGCATCCACATCCACCTCGATCGCGTTTTCCAAATACTGATCCACCAGGATGGGGTGATCTGGCTCGACCTGCACCGCGTAGGTCATGTAGCGCTCCAGGTCTTTGTCGGAATACACAATTTCCATCGCCCGACCGCCCAGCACGTAGCTGGGGCGCACCACCACGGGATAGCCAATTTTCTTAGCCACTTCCAGCGCTTCGGCGGTGCTGCGGGCGATGCCGTTAGCAGGCTGGCGAATCTCTAGCTCCCGCAAGATTTTCTCGAATCGCTCCCGGTCTTCGGCGGTGTCAATCGAGTCGGGCGACGTACCCCAGATTTGGGTCTGCGGCGAGTCGCAGATGGGCAGCGCCTTTTGCAGCGGCAGGGCCAGCTTGAGCGGGGTCTGGCCGCCAAACTGGTTGATGATGCCAGCGGGCTGCTCCGCTTCGATAATATTCAGCACGTCCTCTTTGGTGAGTGGCTCAAAATAGAGGCGATCGCTCGTGTCGTAGTCTGTGGAAACCGTTTCCGGGTTGGAGTTGACCATGATCGTCTCAAAGCCTTCCGCCCGCAGCGCAAAAGACGCATGACAGCAGCAATAGTCAAACTCGATGCCCTGCCCGATGCGGTTTGGCCCGCCGCCCAGGATCATGACCTTGCGCCGGGTTGAGGGCAAGACCTCCGACTCTGGCGCGGCGGCTCGTTCCGAACCTGCGTCTCCATTGACCACTTCGACGGGTGTTTCGTAGGCAGAGTAATAGTAAGGCGTTAGCGCCTCAAACTCGGCGGCGCAGGTGTCTACGGTTTTATAGGTGGGGACGATGCCCAAGGACTTGCGGAACGCGCGAACCTCGTCTTCGGTGGTTTTGGTGGCAAAGGCAATTTGGCGATCGCTAAAGCCCTGCTGCTTGATTGCCAGCATTTGCGGCTGGGTGATTTGCAGCAGCGGCGTGCGCTTGAGGAATTTCTCTGTTTCTAGCAGTTCCGCCAGCTTGTCGAGAAACCACGGGTCAATCGCAGTGAGTTCGTAGATTTCCTCCACCGTCATGCCCATCAGCATGGCGTGGCGCAGCGTAAACACCCGTTCCGGGTTCGGAGTCCGCAGACCCGCACGAATTTGCTCCAGGCTGGGCAGTTTTTCGGTTTTGTCGCAGCCCCAGCCCGCGCGGCCCGTTTCGAGCGATCGCAGCGCTTTTTGGAACGATTCTTGGAACGTGCGCCCAATGGCCATCGCTTCGCCCACCGACTTCATCTGGGTCGTCAGCACGGGCTGAGAGCCAGGGAATTTCTCAAAGGCAAAGCGGGGAATTTTCGTTACCACGTAGTCGATCGTGGGTTCAAAACTGGCGGGCGTTTTCTTGGTGATGTCGTTGGGGATTTCGTCGAGCGTGTAGCCCACCGCCAGTTTGGCCGCCATCTTGGCAATTGGGAAACCCGTCGCCTTGGAAGCCAGCGCCGAACTGCGCGACACGCGGGGGTTCATCTCGATCACGATGAACTCGCCCGTGTCGGGGTTCACCGAAAACTGAATGTTGGAACCGCCCGTTTCCACCCCGATTTCGCGGATGATCTTGATCGACGCATCCCGCAAGCGCTGATATTCCTTATCCGTCAGGGTTTGCGCCGGAGCCACGGTGATCGAATCGCCCGTGTGAACGCCCATCGGGTCGAAGTTTTCAATCGAGCAAATAATCACAACGTTATCTGCCAGGTCGCGCATCACCTCCAGTTCGTATTCCTTCCAGCCCAAGAGTGATTTTTCGATGAGAATCTGCGACACCGGGCTGGCATCCAGACCCGACTGAGCAATTTCCTCAAATTCTTCCTGGTTGTAGGCAATGCCGCCGCCCGTGCCACCGAGGGTAAAGGCGGGGCGGATAATCAGCGGGTAGGAGCCGATTTCCTGGGCGATCGCCCTCGCTTCGTTCATGGTTTGCGCCAGCCCCGACGGGCAAACCGGCACGCCAATCCGCGCCATTGCTTCCTTAAACAGCTTGCGGTCTTCCGCCATCTCGATGGCAGGCAGCTTTGCGCCGATTAGCTCTACGTTGTAGCGCTCCAGCACGTCAGTTTTGGCCAGCGCCACTGCTAGGTTCAGCGCCGTCTGGCCGCCCATCGTCGGCAGCAGCGCATCAGGACGCTCTTTTTCGATCACCTTTTCCACCATTTCTGGAGTCAGCGGCTCGATGTAGGTACGATCGGCCGTCTCCGGGTCGGTCATGATGGTGGCCGGATTGGAGTTGATCAGCACCACTTCGTAGCCTTCGTCGCGCAGCGCTTTGCAGGCCTGGGTGCCAGAATAGTCAAACTCGCAGGCTTGCCCAATCACGATGGGGCCAGAGCCAATTAGAAGAATTTTGCGGATATCAGTACGGCGGGGCATAGCGGCAGCCTGGGGAACTAGCGGAAATCCAGAACATTGTAGAGGGTTTCTCGCAAAACAGACTGTGCTTTTATCATCATCTCCAGATTTGTCAGCAGGTCACCCAACCCGCCTTGAACGCTGAGCAGTTGGGCAGAGGCGATGGAGATTCCAGGACCACCCCACAGCCCAAATCACGCCGTCAGTCTGGAGTTTGTCTAAGTTTCTGCCAGCCTTACGCTTATAGACAGATTTCAATCCTTCCGCAAGGTTCAAGGTTGAATTGGTCGCTCGATTTGGGAATTCTGAGTAGCAAGTTTTCATAACTTTAAGATCGTTTACTTTGGCACAGCTTTAGGGCGATCGCCCCCCAGCACCCTCTCCAGGAACCTCCCCAGCGCCCCTAGACAACCAGCCCTGAATCTTCCCGAATTTCCCCACTCTTCGTCCACCTAACGTTTGCAGCCAGTTATGACCTCCCAGCCTTCCGAATCTCAGGGTTTTCAGTCGAGCCAGCCAGTCGCTTTGTCCAGCCAATCGCTTAACAAGCCACCCCAACCAGCCCAATCTGACCCTTGCAAGGCATCCTTCGATCTGGAGCGAAAGCTCTCCCTGCTAATCGACCGCAGCCCGATGGCCGTGATCGAGTGGAACTCCCAGCTACAAGTTATAAGCTGGAACGCAAGCGCAGAGAGAATTTTTGGATTTAGTGCGGAGGAAGTTCTAGGACGCAACGCCAATCAGTTCATCCTGCCAGCGTCGCAGTTTGATCTGGTGAACGAAATCGTGATGCAGATCCTAAAGCAAAAAAATGGAACCCACAGCATCAACGAGAACCAGACCAAGGACGGCCGCACCATTACCTGCGAATGGTTTAACACGCCGCTGGTCAATTCCAACGATGAGGTAATTGGCATTATTTCGATGGTGAGCGATGTGAGCGATCGCCGCCAGACGGAGCAGCGCCTTCAAGATTCCGAGCGATTTCTCGACAGCGTGATCAACGGCAACCCCGACCTGATGGTGGTGAAAGACGAGCAGTTTCGGTTTGTCTTGGTCAACGAGGCGCTATGCCAGCAGCTTGGGCGCGATCGCAGCGAACTCATTGGCAAAACAGACTACGACCTGTTTCCAGCAGCAGAAGCAGACCAACTCCGCAGGATCGATGAGCATGTCTTGGCAACAGGGGAAGAATATGTAGTTGAACACTCCGCCAAGCTAGCTGATGGAGAAACTCACTACTTTATGGATCGCAAAACGCGATTTCAAGATGCCAAGGGCCACTACTTCATCATCGTCACTGTGCGCGACATTACCGAGCGCCGTCTGGCAGAGCTAGCGCTGGAGCAAGCAAAAGCCGAGCTAGAAGAAAGAGTAGAAACCCGCACGGCGGAGCTAAAAGAGCAAGAACAGTTTCTTCGCAGCATCTACAACGGCACCGATCAGGGCATTTTTGTGGTGGATGTTGACCCAGAGGGAGCGTTTCGAGTCGTGGACTGTAACACCACGCTGACTCGCATCACGGGCATTCCCCAGCAAGCCTTTAGAAATAAGACGCTGGCAGAAATTTTTGACCCGGCTCAAGCCAAGAGCTTTCAGCAAAACTATGAGCGCTGTGTTCGAGCAGGCATCTCAATTTCCTACGAAGAGCGGATTCGCTATCCCGATGGCGATATCCAGTGGTTTGACACCACCCTGTCGCCGATTCGGAATTCGGAAGGGCAGATTTATCGCATCATTGGCACCACGATCAATATCACCGACCGCCGCAATGCCGAAGATGCGCTGACGGTCAGTGAAAACCGCTATCGGCTGCTGGTAGAAACGTCGCAGGATTTGATCTGGTCGTGCGATCGCAAGGGCTGCTTTAGCTTTGTAAATGCGGCCGCTCGCACCATTCTGGGCTATGAGCCGCAAGAAATGCTCGGTCGTCCCTTTAGCGACTTTTTGGCACCGGGACAGCTAGAGCGAGATCGGGAAATCTTTCGACGGGTGCTTTCTGGGACATCAGTGCTGAACCACGAGTCGGCGTATCTCACGAAGGACGGTCAGCGAGTGACGCTGCTGTTTAGCGCGGCAGTGCTGCACGACGACCAAGGGAACGTCTTGGGAAGCACAGGCACCGCCCGCGACATCACCCGCGAAAAGCAGATGCAGCAAGAGCGATCGCGCTTGATTGAGATTCTGGAAGCCAGCCCCGACTTGATTGGCACGGCTGCTCCAAACGGAACGCCTCTTTACATGAATCGGGCTGGCCGCCAAGTAGCTGGCATTGCTCTCGACGCTTCGCTTGCAGACCACTCCATCACAAACCTCCATCCTGCTTGGGCCATGGAGCGCATTTGGCAAGAGGGGATTCCTGCTGCCGTTGAACAAGGAGCGTGGATTGGCGAAACGGCTGTTCTGACGCATGAGGGCGAAGAAATCCCTGTTTCGCAACTAATTATTGCCCACAAAAACGCTGAGGGACAGGTTGATTATCTATCTACAGTAATGCGCGATATCCGCGAATTTCGCCGGGCCGAGGCAGCATTACGCGAAAGCGAGGAGCGGTTCCGGCTGGTGGCTGAGCAAACCGGGCAACTCATCTACGACTATGACTTCAAGTCTGGCAAAATCCGCTGGGCGGGAGCGATCGCCCAGATCACTGGCAACACACCAGAGGAGTTTCAGCAGGTAGACGTTAAAGCGTGGGAGCAGCGCATTCATCCGAGCGATCGCCAGCGGGCGGCCAAAATGCTGGAAAAAGCCATCAACGAGCGATCGCAATACCATGTGGAATACCGTTTTGCTCAGGCCAACGGCAGCTACATCTTTGTGGAAGATCATGGCGTGCTGCTGCAAAACGAAGCGGGTGAAGTCTATCGTCTGGTAGGCATCATGAACAACATCACCGAGCGCAAGCAGGCTCAGCTTGAGCTAGAACGCTCCGAAGCCACCCTCCGCCAGCGCAGCGAAGAACTCCAGAACGCGCTGCAACAGCTTCAGCGCACCCAGTCGCAGATGATTCAGGCTGAAAAAATGTCGAGCCTGGGGCAATTGGTGGCCGGCGTGGCCCATGAGATTAACAACCCCGTGAACTTTATCTACGGCAACCTGTCTCACGCCAGCGGCTACACGCAGGACTTGCTGGGACTGCTAAGTCTGTACCAGAAACACTATCCCATGCCCCATCCCGACATTCAGGACAAGGCCGAGGCCATTGACCTGCCCTTTGTGCTAGAAGATTTGCCCAAACTCATTTCCTCCATTCGCGTCGGGGCAGAACGCATCCAAAAAATCGTCGCGTCGCTGCGGACGTTTTCCCGCATGGACGAAGCCGAGTTCAAGTCGGTCGATATTCACGACGGCATCGACAGCACGCTGATGATTTTGCAAAATCGGCTCAAGGGCAAGAGCGATCGCCCCGAAATCCTGATCCTCAAGGAATACGGCAACCTGCCCCGCGTCGAGTGCTATGCGGGCCAGCTCAACCAGGTGTTTATGAACATTCTTAGCAATGCCATCGACGCACTCGAAGAAGCAATGACCCAGCCCAACAGCCCATTTCAAGACAAAACTCGCCAACCCAGCATCCAGATCCGCACCGATTTGCTGAACGGACAGTGGGTATTTATCCGCATCTCCGATAACGGCCCCGGCATCCCCGAAGCCATTCGGCAGCGTCTATTCGATCCGTTCTTCACCACCAAGGCCGTCGGCAAAGGCACGGGCATGGGGCTGTCGATTAGCTACCAGATTGTGACCGAACGCCACAGCGGAACGCTGGAGTGTCACTCTGAACCGGGCAACGGGGCGGAGTTTGTGGTCAAGATTCCCTTGAAACAGCTTAAGGCAACCCAGTCGGGCGATCGCCCCAGCAGCGAGCAACGGAGCAGCTAGTCGCCCCACCGACCAACGGCGATCGCAACCGTTCTAAAGCTTCCGAAATGCAGACTTCTTGAATCTTGGCAGGGCGGCTATCCTGGCCGCAGCGCCTCGCCCGTATCGGGGTCAAACAGGTGCAGCTTGTCGGGCATCAGCGACAGCCACACCTCATCTCCAGGCGCAATGGCACGATCGGGTTCAATCCGCACTTGCACCCAGGGTTCCTCGCTGCCCGGTTCGTGAATACTGACGCTGAGGAAGGTATCGGCTCCCAGCGCTTCGATGCGGCGGACACGACCCGGTAAATTTTTGGGCGCGGGTAGGCTGAGGTTGAGGTGTTCGGGCCGGATGCCCAGGACGAGCGATCGCCCTGCATAGGGCCGCAGCAGCAGTTCCCAGCTTTCGGGCAGCGTCATGCGGAACTGGGGATGGGCGATTGCCAGCGGCGGCTGCACCTGCACGGGCAAAAAGTTCATCGGCGGCGAACCGATAAACTCTGCCACAAACCGATTCGCCGGACGATTATACAGTTCCAGCGGCGTGGCGATTTGCTGAATCTGGCCCGCATTTAGCACAGCAATGCGATCGCCCATCGTCATCGCCTCCGTCTGGTCGTGAGTCACGTAAATCGTCGTTGTGCCCAGCTTGCGCTGGAGATTCACAATCTGAGCGCGGGTTTCCGTCCGCAGCTTGGCATCCAGGTTGCTCAGCGGCTCGTCCATCAGAAACACCTGCGGATTTCGCGCCATCGCCCGCCCCAGCGCCACCCGCTGCTTTTGACCACCCGAAAGCTGCTTGGGCAAGCGATTGAGCAAGGGTTCGATCTGGAGCATCTGGGCCACTGTCTGCACCCGCTGGGCGATCGCCCGTTCGCGCTCGGTCAGATAGCGCAAACCCTTGGGCAGCGGGCGAGTCGCCGCCACCAGCCAGTCTTGCCACAACGAAGGCTGATCGGTCGTTTCAGCATTAGCCAGGGAACTTGCCGAGCGTCGCAGCCCAAAGGCCAGATTGTCGTACACCGTCATGTGGGGATACAGGGCGTAGCTTTGGAACACCATCGCAATGTCGCGCTGGTTGGGCGGCAGGTCGTTGACGAGGCGATCGCCCACATAAATATTCCCAGCAGTTGCCGTTTCCAGCCCCGCAATCAGCCGCAGCAGCGTACTTTTGCCGCAGCCGCTCGGCCCCACCAGCACCATAAATTCGCCATCGCGCACGGTCAGGTTGATGCGTCGCAGCACCGCCGACGAACCCGCCTGGGATTCGCCCTCAGCTTTGCCCTTCTGAAAGCTTTTGTAGAGATTTTCTAAGACAACCTGAGCCACCGTAGTTCTATTGACTCCTAGAGCGTGTGCGATTGAAATGACCTGACGAAGATGACCTGATTAAGATGACTTAGTTTGAGGAACCAAGCGGGACGGATACGAGGAACTTAACAAGCTATTGCAAACTCATACAGACTATCGGGAACTCTATGGAATGAGGGAATATACAA